>DGQJ01000106.1:0-7157 GCA_002389705.1 Bacteroidales bacterium UBA4417 | reverse complement strand
CAATAATGCAAAACTGGAAGTACTGAATGATGGAAGCCAGTTCACCATGTCGGGGGGTAACCTCACCCTGGTACGTGGTGCTGGCGGAAATATATTTGGCGATCTATATCTCAGACCTGCATCGGGCAGCGTAACCGGCGGTACTATTACATTAGCCCCGGCGGCAACCGGCAATCAAACATTTCAAATTGAATCAGGCCTGCCACTGAATAACCTTACCCTGAGCGGATCGGCCGGTAATGTTGCAACAGCCAAATTAATGGTAAGCCCGCTGGTACTTAACGGCAATCTGGTGATCGGAACCAATACTGTTTTTAATACCAATAACATCAACACAACTTTTAACGGTAATTTTACCAATAATGCAGGTGCTGCCGGGTATGTGGCAGGTACTAATCTTACTACCTTCAGTGCTTCGAACAGTTCATCCTACCTGGGGGCGCAAACCCTGACAGGAGCAACAAACTTTTATAATCTCACGATAAGTCCGGGGGCATCGCTTACATTGAATACATCGTGCAATGTGCTCGACGATCTTGTATTGAGTTCCGGTACGCTGATACTGGGCGCCAGGCTGATACAGGTTTCAGGAAATTTCAAAAATAATGCCCGTTTTACGGATAATAATGCAGCTAACACAGGTATAAGACTTATGGGGACAACACCCCAGCATGTATCGGGTGAGGGAAATTTTGGCCGGCTCGAAATCAATAACACCTCCGGCGTATTACTCGACAATGACATTTACCTTGAAGAAGACCTTGCATTAACACAGGGAATATTTGATATTGGCGAATACCTGCTTTCGCTTGGTCTGAGCAGTAACATTCAGGGTTCGTCGTACAGTGCCACAAAAATGATTAAAACAGATGGTGTTTTCAGTAGCCAGGGCGTGCGGAAACTCTTCCCGACCGGGGCAACAGCATCGTTCGTGTACCCAATGGGAACACCCGGCAAATATACGCCCGTAACATTATCAAAATCAAGTTCAGGAACAGTAGGTTATGTTCAGATTAATCCCGTTTCGAAGCGACATCCTTCGGTAATTGATCCTGCAAATGCACTCGACTATTACTGGAAAGTGACCAGTTCGGGTATTACCGGTTTTACGGGAAGTTTGGTTTTCAACTACCTGCAAAGTGATGTGAAAGGAACGCTGGAAGCCAGTTATATGGCTGCCCGCCTGATAGTTCCGGGAACAAGCTGGAGTATGGCTAATACAAACAATGCCACAACGAACCTGATTACATTTAACCATACCGGGTCAAATAACCTGGGAGGTGAATATACGACCGGGACAAGTGCAGCATTTCCACCCGATGTTCCGGTTTACACCAGCAACAAAAACGGGAACTGGAGCGATAAAACCATCTGGACTCAAACCAGCGGCACAACATATCCTTGTCCCGACGGGGGGCCGAATGGGTTTATTGTTATCGTAAATCACGAAGTTACTGCCAACAGCAATTTCTGCCAGGCATACCGTACAACCATCAATAACAAACTTAAGATTGTTTCGCCCTATTTCGGGCATAACCTGGGTACGGTTGATGGCAGTGGCACGCTCTACCTGGAGGCAGGCTCGTTTCCTGCCGGCATTTATACCGAATTCCTCGACTGTGTAAACAACGGCACGATTGAATATGGCGGTAGCGGAACCTATACTATTGTTGCCGATTTATATAACAGCGTACCCAATATCCTGGTTTCAGGAACCGGAACCAGGGTACTTCCTGCTAAAGATCTTACCATCTGCAAATCGCTGAAAATTAACGGCCCTGTACTCGATAACAGTGTAAACAACCGCCAACTCATCATACAGGGAACCATGGAACTGATCAGCGGATCATTTAACAGTGGAACTGGAAGCACCGCAACAGTTTCGTACCAGGGTTCGAACTTACAAACTATAGGTGGCAGCCTGGGCAATTTTACCGGAACAAATGCTTTCAATAATTTTGAAATCAACAATGCTGCAGGTCTCAGCGTTAATACAGGAGGTGCGGTTGAGGTGAAAGGCAATTTATATCTCACCAATGGATTGATCAATACAATACCTGATGCACCATGGAATTGCGGTACACTTAACATCAGCAACACTGAAATAAACTGTGTTATCCCGGCAGGGGGCAGTTCTGTATCTTTTGTGAATGGTCCGTTATCGAAAAAAATAAACCAGGGCGACGATTTTCTTTACCCGCTGGGCATTTACATATCAGGAATCGGAAATGTGGCCGGTAACAGGCTCAGACTATCTTCGTCCAAATCGGGAACAATCCTATGGACAGCCTCATATAATAATCCCAATCCTACTTTCAACAGTTTTACTGCGCCTCTCGAAGGTGTAAGTTCGAAAGAATACTGGAATGTTCAGGCGCTGGCTGGGAGTAAATCGGTAATAAATATTAACTGGAATCCCGAAAGCGATATAACCCCGCTGGTTACCCAGAACGGTTTGACGGACATTACCATTAGTTCGTATTCATCAGGAAGCTGGCAACGGGTAAATACCACTGCTGCCGGAGATGATTACAATGGAACAGCTTCAACTTCAGCGCTGGAAACCTCAGCAGGATCGAATGACTATACCCTTGCGTCCTTAAGCCTGCTTCGGCCGAAGGCGAAACTTGATCCGACAGGCCCTACATGCGGCGATGCCGGAATTCCCGTTTCGTTTGTAAGTCCTACATCTATCCCGTTCAGCTATGAGCTTAACTATTCGGTCGATAATGTTGCCCAGCCACCGGTAACCATTTCAGCGTTGCCTTACACCCTGCCAACACCAATACCCGGAGTGTATAAACTTACTTCGTTTACTTATAACAATGGTGCCGGAAATGGTGTTGTTGATGCAAGCACGGTAACAGTGAATGCTATACCCACAACAGCTGATGCGGGCCCTGATCAGGCTCTTTGCGGTATTACTTCGGCAACCCTCAATGCAAATCCACTCGGGATTACTACTGGCACTGGTGTTTGGAGCATAGTTAGCGGCAAAGGTGGTACCTTGATATCACCTACAAGCCGAACCAGTCAGTTTATAGGATTAAACGGTACATCTTACAAGCTTCGCTGGACCATTAGCAACGGTAGTTGTACATCGGCTGATGATGTATTAATTAACTTCACATTGCTGCCACTTGCGCCTTCAGCCTTGGCCACTCAAACCCTCTGTGAAAGTTTAACAATTTCCGATATACAGGTAACACCGCCTCCGGGTTCAACAGTAACCTGGTTTACAACACCCACCGGAGGAACTGTTTTGCCTAATTCGCAACTGGTAACATCGGGCGAATATTATGCCGAATCGAACGCCGGTACCGGCTGTTTGAGCCTCACCCGGACAAAAGTTACGGTTACAGTGATACAGCAGGTATGGACCGGTGCCATCAGTACCGACTGGAATGTACCCGGAAACTGGTCGTGCGGTTCAATACCCAATCTGAACTCGAATATACAAATTCCTAATGTTGCCAATAAACCCGTGCTGAGCACTGGAGCAACGGGTGCCGTTAAAAACATCAATATTTCGAGCAACTCTTCGTTAACAGTTACTAACAACACATTGCAGATTGCCGGCAGCATTACCAACAGCGGAACCTTTACTGCAACCGGCGGTACAATTGAAATGAAGGGGACTTCTGCTCAGGTATTAGGAACCAACGTTTTCAATGGCAACATTATTAAAGGTTTGACCATAAACAATGCAGCAGGAGTTACGCTACAGGGGCTACTCAGCGTCACCGGGGTGGTAAATGCAGTTTCGGGAAACCTGGCCTCGGGTGGAAACCTGACACTGGCGTCAACCGCAGCTCAAACAGCGCTGGTTGATGGCACAGGAACCGGATCTATTACCGGAAATGTAACCATGCAACGTTACCTGCCTTCGGGCTTCGGTTATAAGTACCTGAGCTCGCCATTCCAGTCGGCAACAGTTAACGAGTTTGCTGATGATGTTGATCTGGCGGCCACCTTCCCTACTTTTTATGCTTATGACGAAGATAACCACAGGGATTCGGCTGGCGTTTCAATTTACTCGTCAGGATGGGTGAAATATGTAACAACTGCTAACCCCCTTGTGCCTGTAAACGGTTATGCCGCAAACATGGGGGCAAATGCAGCAGCAAAAACCATAAATGCTACCGGTGTTGTTAATAGTGGCAATCTCACAAGGACATTGTATAATCATAACCGGGTTTATACCAAAGGATTCAACCTGGCAGGGAACCCATACCCCTCTCCTATCAACTGGAATGCTGCATCAGGCTGGACAAAGACCAACATCGATAATGCATTGTATTATTTTGATGCATCCACAACTGATCAGTATACCGGAACGTACAGTACCTATATCAATGGCATTTCGAGCAACGGCATTGCAAATGGAATTATTCCGTCCATGCAGGGATTCTTTATCCACGTATCGAACGGCAGTTACCCAGTTACGGCTACGCTGGCGATGGACAACCGGGTTCGGATCAATAACCTTACGCCGGTATTTCATAAGTCGGAAACAGCCCAGGAGCTGCCCCTGGTGCGGCTTTCGGCAGCTTATGAAAACAAAAATGTTATCGACCCGGTAGTTGTTTACTTCGATGCCAACGCATCACAAGGATTCGACCAGATGCTTGATGCGTTGAAGCTGATGAATACTGATTTAAATGTACCTAATTTATATGCTGTTACCCCGCAAACGGATTTGCTTTCGATAAGTGCGCTGCCGTTACCGGCTGATAGTATTACCCGCGTTCCGCTTGGCATAAAAACCGAAAAAGCAGGTTGGGTTATTTTGAGTGCTGCTAACCTGGATAACATTCCATCAGGATTAAACGTATACCTGGCTGATGATGCCACCGGCCGGGTTTTGAACCTGCAGCAAATCCCAACTTACCGCGTAAACATAAGCCCAGGCTCTGTAAATAACCGGTTTGCACTCCTGTTCTCCGAAAAGGAAATTAACGGCATCATAAACGAGAGCAATGTATTTTATGCAAACATCGAAAACGGGAAGCTGAAAGTGTATGTTAATCTGCCTTTTGCCAACGAATCGCGTTTAACCATCCTCAATGTACTGGGACAGGTGATGCAGCAGCAGACGTTATACGGAAACGGGCAACATGATATAGATACACGGCTAACCGGTGGGATTTACATCCTGAGCCTGCAATCGCAACAGGGAATAAATTCAATTAAAATTTATATTCCAAAATGATGACAAGTAACTCTTTATATAAAAGCGTCAATGCAACGACCATACGACTTATTTTAAGTTGTATGGTTTTGATTTTACTTAGTATTTCTGCCTCGGCACAGGAGAACCCGCCACGTCCCCTGCAGGTTTCAACATTCCAGAACCTTAGTTTTGGGGCTATCATACAGGGAACTACCGGCGGTAAAATCATCATTGATCCGGAAGGTTCACGCTCGGTTACCGGCGATATTATCCCGGTAAATATGGGATATTCCTATTACCCGGCAATATTCGAAATCAGGGCACTACCCGGGGCGCTGATCAATATTGTGAATGGTCCAGATGTATTACTGAACGGAAACAACGGTGGCACTTTGCTCCTACATATCGGCAATAGCATACCTAACTCTCCGTTCATAAACACCAGGAATCCTGCATCACCCATACAGGTGAGGATTGGCGGGACACTAACTGTTGGCAACAGTATTGCAAATCCGGCCGGTAATTATATCGGGTATTTTACAGTAACATTCGCCCAGCAGTAATCCATGTATTTCAAGCCTTTACATACCAATCGCATAAGCGCTGTAAAGCTGCCGCAAAGGCTGGTGTGGAAAGTGCGTACCCGTAGTTTCCTGTTTTCAATACTTTTTGCAGTATTACTTTTAGTCACAAATACCGCCAAAGCCCAGGTTTCGGCTGACGAATATGAGGAAATCTCAGTTTATCTCGCCGTGCAGGGCATAGGTGGGTACGATGTTACCGCCGTTTACAGAAATGACCAAGTATACCTGCCTGTTACCCAGATTTTTCAATGTCTGAAAATCAACCAGAAATCGACAGAATTTAACGATACGATCAGTGGTTTTTTCCTGGATGAGAATAACAAATATATCATCAGCATACCAGGGAGATCGGTATTTGTTGATGGTAAACTTGTAAAACTCACAGAGGAAGAACTCATTAATTTCGAAACTACCGGTCCGTCACTCAGGGTCGATCAATATGGCAGGCTGTTCGGGCTCGACTGCAAATTCAATTTCAGCAGTCTTACCGTCGAACTGAAAACTGCGCACGAATTACCGGTTATAAAAGAGCTCCGCCTTGAGCAAATGCGGAAAAATATAAGCCGCCTTAAAGGCGAAATTAAAGTTGACACCANNGGGACTGAATTCCTTGGGGGCGAAACCAATATTGAGCTCAACTATTCATCAAAAAACCAATTCGAAAAAAGGCAACAGCAATACAACTGGCGGTGGGCTAACAACGACACCCGGGTTGTGAAACAGGTGATTGTGGGTAAAATTGCCTCAAAATCAATTGCCAGTATTTATTCGCCGCTGGTGGGCGCTATAGTTACCAACACCCCTACTTCGTTCAGGCGATCGTTTGGCAGCTACACCATGTCCGATTTCACTGAACCGGGCTGGACCGTTGAACTTTACATTAACAACGTGGTGGTTGATTTTACCACGGCCGATGCTTCGGGATTCTTCAAATTTGATATTCCGCTTGTATATGGTTCGTCGAACGTATTGCTGAAATTTTACGGTCCCTGGGGCGAAGAACGCCGTAGAGAACAAACCATAAACGTTCCTTACAATTTCCTTCCCAAAGGCGAATTGCAATACACTGCCGCCGGTGCATTGGTTCAGGATACCCTCCAGAGTTTCTTTACACGGACCGAAGTAAATTATGGCGTCAACCGTCATGTAACCATAGGTGGCGGTTATGAATATCTTTCATCAATAACTTCGTCGCCATCCATACCTTTTGTAACCGGATCGGCACAGATTTTCAATAATTTTCTGTTCAACGGGGAGTATGCCTATGGTGTGCGCACCAAGGCCTTGTTCAGCTATAACACGCCCAACAACTTTGTTTTCGACATCGATTATACCAAGTATGCTGATGAACAGAAGGCTATTATCTTCAATTATCTTGAGGAAAGAAAAATCAGGATGTC
>DGQJ01000408.1 GCA_002389705.1 Bacteroidales bacterium UBA4417 | reverse complement strand
CAAAGATCGAAGTCAGAAGAGCGGAGTCAGAAGATTGAAGATAGAATATAGAAGACGGGAAATCGCGAAGCGTAACGACCCCTTACACCTCATCGCCCATCACCCCATAGCCCATCGCTCCCTTCACTTATTTCAGGAAAATTCACATAGTCATTTGAAAGAAATGCTGCCATTCTCCTTTGCCAGGAAAAGGCAGCATCCTTTATCAAGATATGAAGCTTATTGCAATTACTCCATCATTTTAAGGCATTTCTGTATATTTTTCCAGGTATGTTCAATGTCGTGGTCGAGGCCAACGCTGAACCTTACCAGGCCTTCGGACAAGCCCATATCGTGCTGTACATCTTCGGGTACCTCGCTCGAAGTACTTTTGCCTGAATTGCTGAACAGGGTTTTAAAATAACCGAGGCTCACCGCCAGGTATCCAACATCATTCATCTCCATCATTTCCATAAATCGGGAAGCTCTTTCGCTGGTACCAAGGTCAATGGATAACATTCCGCCAAACCCGAAATCAGGATTCATCAGCTTTTTAAGGGTTTCGTAGCCTTTGTGCTCAGGTAAGCCCGGGTAGCTGATTTTCAGCCCGGCTTCCTTCATTTTAAGCGCCAGGTACATAGCGTTCTTGCTATGCTGCTGCATACGGATGTGAAGAGTATGCATATTTTTCAGGATGCCTGACGAACGCAACGGATCGAGAGCAGGTCCCAGTAACATAGCGGTACCGTTGTTTACATCAATCAGGGAGGCAATAAATTGTTGCGATCCGCAGATGGCGCCGGCCACACAATCGTTTTTCCCGTTAATAAATTTGGTCATACTATAAACCACCACATGCGCACCAAGGGCAGCAGGCTGTATGATCATAGGGGTAAATGTATTGTCAACCATCAACACCACGTTATGCTCATTGGCAATAGCAGCCAGGGCCGGTATATCCGAAATCTGAAGCATGGGATTGGTCATTGATTCGGTGTAGATGATCTTTGTGTCGGGTGTTATGGCTTTACGAACCGCATCCAGGTCGGTAATATCAACAAAGCTGGTTGAGATATTGAATTTGGGCAGGTAGTTCTGCATAAATGCAAAAGTGCCTCCGTAAGTGGTCATGCTCGACACAATATGGTCGCCGGCACTGCAAAGTTGAAGTATGGCCGAAGTAATGGCAGCCATACCCGAAGCGGTAACCCATGCTTCCTCGGTGCCTTCCATGGCCGCAAGCGTATCGGCGAGGTATTTGTTGCTGGGATTCCAGTGCCGTGAATACAAAAAACAACCTTCAGCTTCTCCATGAAATGTATCGGACATGGTTTTGGCCTGTAAAAAGGTGTAAGTAGCCGAATCGGTAACCGATGGGTTAACATCGCCAAATTCGCCAAACTGTTTCATTTCGAAAATTGCGCGTGCCGGATCGTGTTTCATAATCTTTATTTTTTGCGTTAAATTACTAAAAAAATTTTGTACTGTACTGGTTAAATGTATTTTACACTATCTAAAAACCTTCTTGTACCCGGGCCTGTTTTCTTTCAACATGCTCTGACTTTGTTAAGAGAACTTAGTCTCTGAAACAATGCTGCAAAACTATCATATCAATTAATTATCAGCAATATTTATGTCATATTGAATACATATCTGAAAAACTATTTTACTTTTGAACTCTTTATAACACTTTTACTTTCATTTTGAATTTACAACGTAAAAAACTATGGTTTCAAACTTTCATCTTGATGCCCTCGATCGCAGGATTCTCGAACTTCTTATGAAGGATGCACGCACATCTTATGTTGAAATTGCCCGGCAATGCAAAGTAACGCATACCGCTGTGCACCAGCGTATCCGTAAAATGAAGGAAGCCGGTATTTTCTCAGGTTCGCAGTTGGTTTTTAACCCTGCCAACATGGGGTACCTCACCTGTGCTTTTATCGGCATACAGGTAAACCTCACATCAACCAGCACGCACAACGAAGTTTTTAACAAAATAAGGAAAATTCCCGAAATAGTTGAGTGTCATCATATTTCCGGTAAATATTCGCTGCTCATTAAAATAATAACCCGAAACAACGAACATCTCAAACAGATCATAGTCGAACAAATCCAATCCATTCCGGAAATTTCATTCACCGAAACCTTTATTTCGCTGCAGGAAGGTTTCGCGCGGCAGCTGCCCATCGGCTGATTTGTAACTTCATACTTGCAACTTTAATTATTTTAGTACTTTTGCAAAAAAAATTAACCAATTCATTTAGAGATGAAAAAAATTATGATCCTGGTACAGGTTATAGCCCTTACCATGTTGATGGCCTGTAAATCAGGTGGTTCAGGAAATAACGGTGGCAGTGCTGATCAGCCTTACGGTGAAAAGAGCGGTATTGTTACTTACAAACCTATGGATATGATGGGTGTGAAGGTTACCCAGACTTTATATTTCGACGATTATGGCAAGAAAGAGATGCGCGAAACTATGGTTGAGGGAAATATGAACGGAATGGAAATGCGTCAGCATACCATTGATATGCGTGATGGCAACCAGATGTATCACTACGAACTCGAAAATATAGCTGCCGGTCAGGACAGGGCTACCAAAAATGTGTACAAAACCACACTCACCCCCGAAATGCTCGAGTCAATGAATGTTGGTTCGTTAAGCGCCAAACTCAAAGCAAAACTGGGCTACAAAGAGGAAGGTAAGGAAACAGTAGCAGGTCTGGAAGGAATTAAATATTCGGTTGCACCTGATTCGCTCAATCCCGAAAACCGCATCACCGGAGTTCAATATAAAAACATCCAGATCAAACTTTCGATGGGACAAATGCAGATTATTGCTGATAAAGTTGATTTTGACGCTAATGTTCCTGCCGAAAAATTCAAAGTTCCCGAAGGATATACTGTAATTGACGAAAGCGCACAGCAGGCACCACAAATGCCGGCCGAAGCACCTGCAACTGCTGAACCCGAAAAGAAATAGTTTTATCTTTTCCCGGTGCATAACATAGCAGCCTGCAAATTGCAGGCTGTTTCTTTTTTTGGGTATATCCGGAATCCTGGCAGGCGTTTTTTGAAAGAAGACACAACAATTCCTGCTTTCCTATTGTTTTGTAAGAGATAATCAAACATAACAGGCAAAATCCAACAAAAAATGGTAATTTTGCCGCTTTAATCTAATTTCATCGCATATGAATTATGATGTTATAGTAATTGGTAGTGGACCAGGTGGTTATGTAGCCGCCATCAGGGCAGCTCAGCTCGGATTTAAAACTGCTGTAGTCGAAAAAGCTGAACTCGGGGGCGTTTGCCTCAATTGGGGATGTATTCCCACCAAGGCTTTACTGAAGAGCGCACAAGTGTATAATTACCTGAAACATGCTGCCGATTATGGCGTTTCGCTCGAAGGAACCGCAACTGCCGATTTACCGGCAATGGTTAGCCGCAGCCGCGGCGTGGCCGATGGCATGAGCAAAGGCATACAGTTCCTGCTCAAAAAAAATAAAATTGATCATATAGCCGGCTTCGGGAAAGTAAAACCCGGTAAAAAAGTGGAAGTTACTGATGCCAATGGTGTGACAACCGAATTTGAAGCTGCACACATCATTATAGCCACAGGAGCTCGTTCGCGCGAACTGCCAAACCTGAAACAGGATGGCAAAAAAATAATTGGCTACCGTGAAGCCATGACCCTGCCGGTAAAACCTAAAAGCATGGTTGTTGTTGGCTCAGGAGCCATAGGTTCTGAATTTGCACATTTCTATAACAGCATCGGTGTACAGGTTACCCTGGTGGAATTCCTGCCCAACATTGTTCCCATTGAAGACGAAGAAGTTTCGAAACAACTGGAGCGCAGTTTCAAAAAGGCAGGAATGAAAATCATGACCTCGTCATCAGTTGAATCCGTTGAAATAGCTGGTGATACATGCAAGGTAAGCATCAAAACACCCAAATCGGTTGAAGTTGTTGAATGCGACATCGTACTCTCAGCCGTGGGTATTGCTACCAACCTCGAAGGCATCGGACTGGAGGAAACCGGAATAAAATCAGAAAAAGGCAAGGTGCTGGTGGATGAGTTTTACCGAACCAATGTAGATGGTTATTATGCCATAGGCGATATAGTAAGTGGACCTGCCCTGGCCCATGTGGCATCGCACGAAGCAATTTCCTGCGTCGAAAAAATTGCAGGAATGCATGTAGAAGCCATTGATTATGGAAATATCCCCGGTTGTACCTATACTTCGCCCGAAATTGCATCAGTGGGCATGACTGAAAAAGCAGCCAAAGAAGCCGGTTACGAAATTAAAGTCGGGAAATTCCCCTTCACGGCATCGGGCAGGGCCAGTGCAGCCGGCGCAAAAGATGGTTTTGTAAAAGTGATTTTCGATGCCAAATATGGCGAATGGTTAGGTGCTCATATGATTGGTGAAAATGTAACCGAAATGATTGCCGAAGTTGTAGTAGCCCGTAAACTGGAGACTACAGGTCACGAAATCATAAAATCAGTTCACCCACACCCAACCATGAGCGAAGCCGTGATGGAAGCTGTTGCAGCCGCTTATGGCGAAGTAATTCATTTGTAATACCTGTAAATAGTCATGGAGCTCATCCCCACTGCAATACCTGAAATAAAAATTTTTAAACCTGATGTTTTTGGCGACGACCGTGGCTATTTCTTCGAGTCCTTTCACATTGAGAAATTTGCTGCCTATGGAATCACTGATCCATTTGTGCAGGACAACGAATCAAAATCGCAGAAAAATGTACTCCGCGGCCTGCATTACCAGCTTGAACCCTTTGTACAAGGCAAACTGGTTCGTGTAATACGTGGGGCTGTATTGGATGTTGCCGTCGATATCAGGCGCCAATCACCAACTTTCGGGAAATGGGTATCGATGCTCCTTACTGGTGAAAACAAATGGATTTGCTGGATTCCAAAGGGGTTTGCCCATGGCTTTGTAACACTCGAAGACGATACTGTTTTTACTTACAAATGTACTGGCGTTTATAACAAGGCTTCCGAAGCAAGCATAAGGTGGGATGATCCTGACCTTGGTATCGAGTGGGGCGTAACCCAACCACTTTTGTCAGACAAGGACAAAGTGGCACCATTATTGAAGGATGCCATTCTGTTTTAATTGTCATCATAATGGCAGACAAACGGCGGTTAAAGCAACCAACCGGTTTTAACTAAATAAATGTAAATGAGTAAACGATTCATATTCATATTTCTTTTAGTGGCTTTTGCGGCTTTCGAAGGCTTTTATTACACCCGGAACCTGCAAAAATCAGCATCAGATGTTGAATACCAGAAGGCTTTTCTGCACAGCAATAAAATTTTTTCGCTGGTACTGCCCGATAAAGCTGAATTTGCCGGTGAAGAAGCCCCGCTGGGATTATATTATGTGCGCGAGGGCCTGGACCGGGAATTAATGGTAAATACATATTGGCATTCGTCGACACTGTTGATGTTAAAAAAATCGAACCGGTATTTTCACATCATTATCCCCATCCTTAAAAAGAATAATATCCCTGAGGATTTCAAATACCTCGCACTGATTGAAAGTGGACTCACAAATATACAATCGCAGGCGGGTGCCGCCGGTTTCTGGCAGATAGTCCCGGCTACAGGCAAGCATTTTGGGTTGGAAATAACCGACCAGGTGGATGAAAGATACCATATTGAAAAAGCGACCGAAGCTGCCTGCAAACTGCTGCGAGGCTCGTATAATAAATTCGGCAGCTGGACACTTGCCGCTTCCGCCTACAATGTAGGCGAAGGGCGTATTTCGCGCGAACTGGAACGCCAGAATGCTTCGAGTTATTACGACCTTTACCTGCCCGAAGAAACTATGAGGTATGTGTACCGGATTATTGCATTAAAACTTTTATACGAACACCCGACCGAATATGGGTATTACATCCGCAAAAAGGATCTTTATCCCCCTATCCCTACTTATACCGTTAGTGTTGATTCCAGCATCAGCAACCTGCCGGTATTTGCCAGAACCATGAAAATAAATTACCGCTTACTCAAAGAATTTAATCCATGGTTGCGATCGGACAAATTAACCAATGCGGGTAAGAAAAAATACATGATTACACTGCCTAAAAAAGGCTTCGAAGATTTCGACCATTTACTTGACGAAATTGAAAATGCCGAACAGATATTTAACGACACCATTACAACAGGTATGTTGCCGCGATAGACTCGATAATTAGTAAATGCCATCAACTCTTAACTACGTATGAATCCGGGCAACATTACTCCGGCCCCAGCNNAAGCTTGTGGTAATCACCGGCCTGAGTGGCAGCGGTAAATCGTCACTCGCTTTCGATACCATTTATGCCGAGGGCCAGCGTCGTTATATGGAAACATTTTCTGCTTATGCCCGGCAATTTATGGGCGATATTGAACGGCCGGATGTTGACAAAATCACGGGGCTGAGTCCTGTAATCTCCATCGAACAGAAAACCACCAATCGCAACCCGCGGTCGACCGTTGGCACGATTACCGAAATTTACGATTTCATGAGGTTGCTCTATGCCCGGGTAGGTGAAGCATATTCATTTGCATCGGGGCAAAAAATGGTGCGGTATACCGACAACCAGATTGTGGAACTGATGTTGCAGAACTATGCCGAAAAGACCATTTATCTGCTTGCGCCACTGGTGCGGGGCCGCAAAGGGCATTATCGTGAATTATTCGAACAAATACGCAAACAAGGCTTCCTCAAAGTCCGCGTGGATGGCGAAATAAGCGAGATTAACTTCGGGATGCAGGTCGACAGGTATAAAATACATGATATTGAAGCCGTTATCGACACCATAAAAGTGAATGAGAAATCGCTCACCCGCTTAAATTCATCCATTCAAACTGCATTAAGGCAGGGAAAAGGCGCACTGATGGCTATGGAAACCACCTCAAAAGAGGCCAGGTTTTACAGCCGGCTGCTGATGGATCCCGAAACCGGCATTGCTTACGATGAACCCGAACCCAACAGCTTTTCGTACAATTCGCCGTACGGCTATTGCCCGAAATGTAAAGGTCTGGGCTATATTTCCGAAATTGATCTTACAAAAGTTATTCCCGACCCATCGGTAAGCATTAAAAAAGGGGGCATCGCTCCGGTTGGCGAATACAAACCTACCTGGATTTTCAGGCAACTGGAAGCCATTGCACACAAATACCATTTTACGCTCGACACCCCTTTGTCCGATATTCCCGACAAAGCCATTGAAACCATTTTGTATGGCTCGGACGAAGTGATAAAAGTTAAAAATGAATATCTGGGCGTAACTTCTTCGTATTCGCTCAATTTCGAAGGTATCGTACAGCATATCCTGAACCAGAATGAAGCCGGTAACCCAGAAGGCTTAAAACGCTGGGCCGAAGGGTTTATGAACTCGGTGGAATGCCCCGAATGCCAAGGTGCAAGGCTGAAAAAAGAGTCGTTGTTTTACCGTATCCACGACAAAAACATTGCCGAGCTTTCGCGCATGGACCTGGTGAATCTTTCGCAATGGTTCAGCACGCTCGAAGATCACCTGGATGAACGCCAGAAAGTGATTGCGCACGAAATTATCCGTGAAATACAAAGCCGTCTTTCCTTCCTGCTCAATGTAGGTCTCGACTACTTATCGCTGAACCGCACCTCGGGAAGCTTGTCGGGAGGAGAATCACAGCGCATCAGGCTGGCTACCCAGATTGGCTCGCAGCTGGTCGGCGTACTTTATATTCTCGATGAACCGAGCATCGGGCTGCATCAGCGCGATAACCACCGGCTTATCAATTCGTTGAAAGACCTTCGCGATACCGGCAACTCGGTGATTGTGGTTGAACATGATGAGGATATGATACTGGCTGCCGACCACGTAATCGACATGGGACCCGGTGCCGGAACACATGGCGGACATATTGTGGCAGAGGGAAATCCTGATGCACTTCAGAAATTTGACAGCATCACCTGCCAGTATCTCTCAGGCAAGCGAAAAATAGAACTTCCGCTCAAAAGGCGAAAAACGGGCGATCATTTCCTGCTGTTGAAAGGAGCTACAGGCAACAATCTTAAAAATGTAGATCTGAAACTTCCGTTGGGCGTATTTACGTGCATCACAGGCGTTTCGGGTAGCGGCAAATCGAGCCTGATCAACGAAACCCTGTACCCGATTTTAAGCAGGCATTTTTACCGTTCGGAACAGAAACCCCTGCCCTACCAGAGCATTGAAGGGCTGAAGCTGATTGACAAGGTAATAGAAATTGACCAGTCGCCCATTGGCCGCACGCCTCGTTCAAATCCGGCTACTTACACCGGGGTTTTCGACGAAATCAGGAAACTGTTTTCGTCGCTGCCCGAGTCAAAAATAAGGGGATACAAACCGGGTCGTTTCTCTTTCAATGTTAAAGGCGGTCGTTGCGAAACCTGCCAGGGTGCCGGCATCAGGGTGATAGAAATGAATTTCCTGCCCGATGTGCATGTGCCCTGCGAAACCTGCGAAGGCAAAAGATATAACCGCGAAACCCTGGAGGTACGTTTTAAAGGAAAATCCATTACCGATGTGTTGAACATGACTATTGAACATGCCGTTGAATTTTTCGAAAACATACCGGCCATCCTTCAGAAAATTAGTACCTTAAACCAGGTAGGATTGGGTTACATTACCTTAGGCCAGCGCTCAACCACGCTTTCGGGCGGAGAGGCACAACGCGTAAAACTGGCAACCGAACTGTCGAAACGCGATACAGGCCAAACCTTATATATCCTCGATGAACCCACCACCGGGCTGCATTTCGAAGATGTAAACATATTGCTTCATGTGCTCAACAAACTGGTAGATCGCGGAAACTCCGTGTTGGTGATTGAACACAACCTGGAGGTGATCAAAGTGGCCGATTACATCATCGACCTGGGGCCCGAAGGCGGCGAACGCGGAGGCTACATTATTGCCGAAGGTACACCCGAACAACTTGTGAAGCAAAAAAACAGTTTTACTGCGCAGTATCTCAAAAATGTACTGCAGCAATAAATTGGATATAAAACAGTTAGATCATAATAATTTAAAAATAACTAATTAAGATTACGGACATTAATAATCAGGCGGGCATAAGATATCAGCCTTGTCCGATTTTAATAGTCCAAAACACGAAATACCAATGAACACTAACATTGCTGTAAACTGTCAGAATACAGGTGCTACAAAACTCGTTCCCCGCGGAACTTCACTAAATCAGGTAATTAACGAATTTGGTGTAGAACTGGGCAATCCCATACTGGGGGCCATGGTAAATAACGAAGTCCGCGAATTGTCGTTTGAGCTGTTTCACCCGGTAACGGTTTATTTTTTCGATATCAGTCACCGCGATGGCATGCGTATGTATACCCGAGGACTTTCGTTTGTGCTGTACAAAGCGGTGCACGAGCATTTCCCAAAATCGCAGCTGCGTATCGATCATTCCATCTCTAAAGGTATATTCTGTAAGGTGGAGAACATCGAAAATGAACTGAGCCGCGAGGATGTTACAGCCATCAAAAAACGCATGCACGAAATTGTGAACGACGACATTCCTTTTATCCGGATGGAAGAGGAAACCGAGGAAGTGATCCGCAAATTCGAGCTGCACGGGCTGAGCGACAAAACAGGCATGATGAAACACCGGGGCCGGAATTACTCGGCGTATTACAAACTCAATGGCCATATTGATTCCTTTTACGGGTACATGGTTCCATCCACTGGTTACCTTAAAGTTTTCGACCTGAATAAGTATTATAACGGGATGTTGCTGCAGGTACCACAAAAAGGCGACCCATCGAAGGTTGAAAACCTGGTGGTACAGAATAAACTTTTCGAAATCTTCCAGGA
>DGQJ01000406.1:4258-6403 GCA_002389705.1 Bacteroidales bacterium UBA4417 | reverse complement strand
CGTCTGAAAAAAAGACGCGCGCCAGCCCAGCTTGCCCAAATCGGGCAAGGATGAATTTTGTTTTCGGCGAGCTTGTCCAAATCGGGCAGGGGTGAATTTGGTTCCGGGCGAGCCTGCCCGGATTGGGCAGGGATGAATTTAGTAACAGGCGAGCTTGCCCGGATTGGGCAGACGTAACATGATGCCGGGTAGGTAAGGATAACCAGCCGTTCCTTCTCGTTTAATTATTGTGGGCTTTTGAGCGAGTTGCACAGCAGCGGGGCCACACGAAAGGATTCGTGCGGCAGCGGGGNNGATCCGTTGGTACACTTATTCAAAATGGAATTGGCAAGTATCCGGGCTTGAGTTGAAAATATACGCCTATATAGATTAGATATAAACAGCAGCCGATTATCGTAAGTATTCGCGGCATATTGTCTTTGGTTACCCAACATACAAGTAAATAAATAATCAGCGAGATCGCTCCAACAATTAGTGGAAGTATTAGGTTATAAAGTCCTCCAAGCCCTGCACCTTTAGTATCGGCTGATATGGAAAGGATAAAAGCAATAATCGTAGTAAACAATATGATTAATATTCCGAGTCCTCGTATTTTCATGTTGAATTGTGCCTAACGATTTAGTCTGTGGTAAGTGCGTGATTAGATTGTTGCTTAACTGTCTGCCAGCACAAATGTATNNTATAAAGATTTCAAATGTTTCAATAAACACGCAACCCCGCATTTGCAATAGCGTTTGTTAGTGGCAGTTTTTATTTAATGTACTCTTCAACTTTTGATTTTATTTCTTCGATTAAGTCAGGATCCATATATTTGAATTCGTCAGGAATATTCAAAATTATGATTCTCTTGTCTTTTGTCTCAGCTGGGAAATTCTCACACATTCTCTGTTTGTGCTTTTTCTCCATTACAAAGATATAGTCTGACCATTCAATAATTTTCGAATTCAGTTTTATTCGTGCAGATGGTTCTGTCCCAGCAGATTTCACATTTATTCCAGAATAATTCTTATAAATGGATTCGGCTGTTGGGCTACGCCATTGATTTCTACTGCAAACAAAAAGAAGATTCACAAGTCTATGTCTTTATTATTCGAGTTTTGCTTTCGTTGTCTGGAAACCGAGTCCTTGATTGCTAATTTGCGACTCCATTGCCTAAAAAGGGAATCTGGGTCTTTGGCTGCTTCATCAATTGCTTTCTTAGAAAGATGTTTGATGTCCTTATACGTTACGTGAATACTTCTTGACATTTTCGGTTTTTTTTTAAATTGCCACTAACTAGTTTAAAGCACCAGATATATCCCACTTTTCCTTAGTTTTTATTCGCCGGGTTTATTTCAGGCAAGGCTAAAGGACTATTCAATTGCTTCTTCAAACCTACATAAAAAAATCTGTTTCACCATCACCAGGCTAAAATTTCATATAGGTTCCCGCCGGCCTGATTATTAAATGGCATAATTCCCAATATCAGTCTCGCATTCTAATGCCATAAGCTTAATTAACCGGCAAAGCTTCATCTTGCAGATGGAGCGCCATTTCCCAAAGTATAAAAAAAAGACCCGCCGCTCAATAACGGCAGGTATACGACTTAGAGTTGAATATTGGGTGACCGTTCTAATCCCAAACTATTTTAAGTTGAAGCTTGCTGTCAAGCACTAATCTTCTGCATACGTTGCGATCCACCCGTGGCATTGTAACATAATGAATCCTTTGGTTTTCTTTAATTACCAGGGTTACTGAATCAATTTCAGGAATACTTTCATGGTCCCGGCCCCGGGGATAGGTCGGGATAAAGGAAATTACCATTGATTCGTTCTTGTCCAGATTTCCAATATTTCTTTCAAAAGTGGCCGACTTCAGAATAAGTTCAATATTGTCGGTGTTCGAGTTATTATATATATTGACATATGCCTTGTCTGTTAAGGCCGAATATTGCATCAATATCAGGATTACTGCCGGTATATTGCTTAAAACCAATGCAACTGCTTTGTATACCTGTTTCCGGTAACCCGGGTAATTACGGGCAAGAAAAAGGGTAAGCAGTGTAAGCCCGACAGGAGCAATTATTAATGAAATCAGTATCCAGATAATACCCCAAAAAGGGAAGTCTTCGATATCGACTGCAAAAAATGCCCTGGCTATCCACCA
>DGQJ01000406.1:0-4140 GCA_002389705.1 Bacteroidales bacterium UBA4417 | reverse complement strand
TGTTGGTTCATCTTGGCCCTGAATTCATCAATGGTTTTATAGCCTTTTTTGTCCATCCATTGCTCAATGCCCGAGAGTATTTCGGTAATTACAGGGTAATGATGCTTATACAGCGCCGATACCACTTCGAAAGCCGTTGCACCGGCCAGCAGGAGTTTAATGGCGGTTTCGGCCGAGTGTATGCCAGTAGTGGCTACCAGCGGGCACTCAACCCTGCCCGAAAGCAAAGCCATCCAGCGCAGCACATGCGAATATTCAGCCGGGTCGCTCAGCATATATTTGGCGTGGGTTTCGAGTTTATCAATATCAATATCGGGGTGAAACGGGCGGTTAAACAGCACCAGTCCGCCTATGCCTGTTTTCGAAAGTTCAATGGCGGTGGTGGCCAGGCCCGAGAAATAATACCCCATTTTAAGCGAAACTGGTATGCTTACCTGTTTCAATACGGCTTCAATAATATCGAAATATACTTTTTCGTTTTCGGTGGAGTTTTTGGTGGTGTTCGACGGCAGCACATACACATTCAGTTCAAGCGCATCGGCGCCGGCTTCCTCTATGCGGCGTGCAAAATAATGCCAGTCGTACGCCGTGGTACAGTTAATGCTGGCAATTACAGGTATGTCGACCGCCTTTTTGGCATCAGCTACAAACGAGAGGTATTTGCGCAGGGTAAGGTCCTTGGCATGATCGGCCAGGTACGAGTAGGCTTCTTCGTAATCATATTCCCTTTCGCTGAGTACCGACTGGTAACCCTTGTGAAACGAGTTGCCGTTTTCTTTGGCTGAATCATTGATATAGTCCTCAGTTTCGTGAAGGATCTGTTCCTCGAAAATGGATTTCAGCACCACGGCTCCGGCCCCGTTTTCGGCAGCATGTTTAACACCGGCAACAGTTCCCGTCATTCCTGAACTCCCTACTATTAAAGGGTTTTTAAGTTTTAGCCCGAGGTAATTGTTGGTAAGGTCAGCCATATTTTTCGTTTTTAAAAGGGTTCATATGCATGAACAAAGATAAAATACTCTTTCGATGTTTGGCAAAGAAATTGAAAGATTATTTTCGGCTGACCGGCGGAGTAAACAGCAGATTCATAAATACTTGCTATTTAGCGGGAAACGACTTGCCGATTATGTTTGCTGAAGCCTTGTGCCTTTGTTGGTTGAATTCGCCGAAAACATAACTTTGTCTGCTTAAAGTATATCCTTTAGAATGAAAAAGAAGCTTATCTTCTGTAAATGCCAGGCCGGCTGGATGAGTTCCGAAAGTCTTTCGGGTATCGAGGCGCATTTAAACGCCCGGCATTATCCATTTGTGCAGGTTTCGGATCTGTGTAGCTGTGCGGTAAGCCGTAAAAGTGAATTGCAGCAGGTGTTTGGTTCAACTGATGAGGCATTGATTATAGCCTGCTACCCGCGTGCCATAAAATTACTGCTTCAAAACGCCGGCATTGATCCTGAATTATTCAAAACCAGTTACCTGAATGCCAGGGAAACATCTACCGGTGATGTTTTAGCCGGGGTTGATGCGTTTATGACCGGCGAACCTCAAACCGGCGATATGATACAACTGCAGGGTGATCCCGAATGGCCTGCCTGGTATCCCGTTATCGACTACAACCGTTGCAATACCTGTGGCCAATGTGCCGATTTCTGCCTGTTCGGGGTTTACGAAATACAGGAAGATAAGGTGGTTGTAGTTCACCCGCATGGTTGTAAAAATAACTGCCCGGCCTGCGGACGTATTTGCCCCCAAACGGCTATTGTTTTTCCGAAATATGAAAAAGCGGGTGCCATTGCCGGCGATCATGCTATTGATGATGTTGCCGAACAACAGAGGCAACAGGAGGATATAACTTCGATACTCGGCAGTAACATCTACCAGGCCCTCGAAATGCGTAAGCTGAAACGAAGGTCAATTATCCGGTCGACGGCCATGCAAAAAGCGCTGGATGAAAGAGAAAAAGCGCTTAATGAACAGAATTTAAATAAATAGTTACCTGGAATGTCATTACTTGGGAATTTTATAAGGTCCGATGGCCGGTGTTTATACAAGTTTATTTTTAACCTGGGTGTAAAAGGATTAATTGGGTTCAATAAATTCGGGAAACGTAAAAAACGTGGCGAAAATTTCCCGGCATTCCAGTTTATTTCGGTAACCAACAACTGCAATCTTTCGTGCCAGGGTTGCTGGGTAACAAAGGGCGAACAGACTGCAAGCCTTGATGTTGTGGCCCTGCACAAAATTATAACGGATAGCAAAAAACACGGCAGTTATTTTTTCGGCATCCTGGGCGGAGAGCCATTGATGTACGGTGATTTATTAAATGTTTTCGAGGCACATCCCGACTGTTATTTCCAGCTGTTTACCAATGGCACGCTGCTTACTGACAAGGTGGCCGGGGCCTTGCGACGTGTTGCAAATGTAACGCCGCTTATCAGTTTCGAAGGCGACGAACTGGTTGCTGATACCCGCAGGGGGAGTAATCACGTGTACCTCCGTACCGTTAAAGCCATAGAAACGGCCACAAAAAATAAGTTAATCACTGGAGTTGCCATAAGCGTGTGCAAATCGAATATCGATATGGCGCTTTCGGATGATTTTATTTCGATGCTGCACGATAGGGGAGTAGTATACCTGTGGTATTATATTTACCGGCCTTCGGGTGAGCATCCGCATTTCGAACTGGCCCTGTCGGCCGATGAAATTGCGCGCCTTCGTAAATTTATTGTCGATGGCAGGAGCAAATACCCCCTCGTTCTGGTTGATTCGTACTGGGGTGCCGACGGAGAACCATTTTGCCCGGCAGCCGAAGGTTTAAGCCATCATGTCAACCCTGAAGGATATATTGAGCCGTGCCCGGTGATTCAGTTCTCCTGCGAAAATATCAGCCAGGGCAACCTGAAAGAGGTATATGAGCAATCAACGTTTATCCGCAATTTCAAGTCGGAGATTAACGGGCGCACAAAGGGTTGTATCCTGATGGAAGACCCCGCCTGGCTTGCATCCTTTGCAGCGGATCACCAGGCCCGGAACACTTCGAACCGTGGTGATTTTTCGCAGCAACTCATGCAGGGCTGTAAGGTATGCAGCCATGGCGGTTCCCCGAAAATTCCTGAAAAAAGCTGGATTTACCGCATGGCGAAAAGGCGGGCTTTTTTTGGCCTGGGCGCTTACGGATAAGGCATCATTATTTTGAAAAAATGGCTGATTGCAGCTCATAGAGTGACATAAAAAGACATAATACCATAACGGACAGATATTAACCGGGTAATCAATGAAATCAACCACCCTACATCCTCTTTACGTCCTCGATGTACCTACGGATAAATCCGTGCGTACCGCAATCAGGGCAGGTGTTGAGGAATACTTTCGCGGGCATAGGTTACTTCCACCCGCAAGTTATGAAGTGTTGTACCAGTTAGCCGGCACCCTGATTGAAGCACATCATTGGGAGGAACGTTACCGTGCTTTTGTGATGGTGTGTTGCGGTAACGAGGTATGGCGGCCAGTAATCGGCGCCATCCCATTCAGCAGGCGGATTTTCCTTTTGCCGCAATGCCTGCGCAGCACGGCACACTGCAAAGCTCCGTCGGATGAACTGGGGCTACTGTGCGGCGAATGTGGCAATTGCAGCATTTCCGGTTTTTTACGCGAGGTCGAAAACCTCGGGTATGTGGCCCTGGTTACCGAAGGCACCACCATAACCACCCGGCTGATCGAAAGCGGAAAGGTAGATGCCGTGATTGGTGTGGGATGCATGGAAGTATTACAAAAGATGTTTGCCTCTGTAAATAAATATGCAATTCCGGCCATCGGGGTTCCGCTCATCACCTGTGGATGTAGCAATACAACCCCTGATATCGAGTGGATTAAAAAAGAAATTTATAATTTCCGGGAAGATGCTTCTTTCAGGCTGCTCAACCTCAATTACCTGAAAAACAAATCGTCATCTGTTTTTGGAGCCGAACAACTTACGCGTTTCCTTGGTCCCGCCGGGAACCAAACCGGCAAAATCGCATTCGAAGCACTGCTGTCGGGTGGCAACCGGTTACGCCCGTTTCTGGCCGTGCTGGCTTACGAGGCTTTTGTTGCTGAGCCCGATCCAGCAATTGTAAATATGCTGGCCGTAAGTGTCGAATGTTT
>DGQJ01000125.1 GCA_002389705.1 Bacteroidales bacterium UBA4417 | reverse complement strand
AATCAGTTGAAGCATTCCACAATAACAACGAAGGCCCTGCATTCGATTTCCATCTCGACCGTTGGACTCCTACCAATCCGGATGCAAGCTATCCGCGTTTAACAGTAGGTTCCGAATCTACAAACAATGCGGCTAAATCCGATTTCTGGATTCAGGATGGTGCATACATTCGCCTGAAAAACGTTCAGCTGGGCTACACTCTACCTGCATCAATCTCTAAGAAAATAGGTATTACCAGGGCCAGATTCTTTGTAAGTGGCGAGAACCTGGTAACCTTCTCAAATATGATAGGTGGATGGGATCCTGAAACTACATCTACATCTGGCGGTCGTATCTACCCTGTTGCTAAAGTTGCTTCATTCGGAATAAATCTGAACCTGTAAACAGAAAAATACACTAGATGTGAGTAACCAGAAAAAATGATCTCATATTTAAAATTGAGATCAGATAATTTGCGAAAGATCTCATCTTACCAACATAATATTTCAAAAAAAACAAACACATGAAAAAAAATATATTCATCAAGTTGAGTTCAGCTACAGTAGTACTTTTAGCTGTATTCTTTTCATCATCCTGTGTAAAACTGGATGTTTTACCTCAGGATAGGTTGAGTGATGTTGCATACTGGAAAAAACCGGATGCGGCCATTAATGCGGTAAATACCTGTTATACCAACTTAATGAGTGCTGAAGAGATTCTCTTTTCTGATGCAATGTCGGACAATGCATATTGTAAAACAGGGTACAACCAGGCTATTGGTAATGGAAGTTACTCTACTGATGATGGTTATGTTAAATCAGTTTGGGGTAGCAAATATGCCGGTATCCGTAACTGCAACATATTGCTCGATAACATTGATAAAGTTCCCGGTTTGAGTGCCGAGTTAAAAAACCGGTATATGGCCGAAGTTAAAGTAATCAGAGCCTACCTGTATTTCGAACTTTACTCTAAATTCGGAGATGTTCCTTATTTTACCAAAACTATTACGATTTCCGAATCCCAGGAAATTGCCCGTACTCCTAAATCCGAAATTGTTACCGACTTACTGAATCAATTAACAGAAATTGAAAATAACAATTATCTGCCCGAATCCTATTCAGGTAAAGATTTAGGTCGTGTAACCCGTTATGCAGCCATGGGATTGAAAGCGCGGATACTTTTATTCGAAAATCGCTGGGCTGATGTTAAAACCGAGACAGAGAAAATTATTGGGAAATTTACACTATTCCCCAGCTACGAAGGATTGTTCTATACCGAAAATGAAGGCAATTCCGAAGTAATCCTCGACATTCAATACATGTTGAATTCCCGCGAAAACAGCGTGGAATATCAGTTTCTGCCCCCTTCGCTGGGAGGTTACGCTCAACTTGCCCCGCTGCAGGAATTAGTTGACAGCTATATTGCAACTGACGGAAATCCTATAAGTTCGAGCACTGTATACTCTGCTGCAACACCTTATCTGAACCGCGACCCACGTTTAGCCGCAACTATTATTTATACCGGAAACAGCTACAAAATGGCCGACGGTTCCTTAAAAGTTATTAATTGTGATAAGGGAAGCAGCAAGGACGGGTACGGATTTAGTTCCGATTGCACACCAACAGGATATTATTATAAAAAGTACTTCGATAAAAACTACCGCCTCACCGTAAGCTCATCCAGTCTGAATACCATTTTGATCCGTTATGCCGATATTTTACTGATGAACGCCGAAGCAAATGCCGAGTTAGGAACATTAAACACAGCAGTTTGGGATGCAACCATCAAACCTCTCCGTTTACGGGCCGGATTTTCAAACCCGCTGGCATTAAACTTTCCATCAGGTAAATCAAATCAGGATTTAATTGATATAGTTCGTCGTGAGCGCAGGTCGGAATTAGCATTGGAGGGCCTTCGTCATAAAGACATAATAAGATGGCAGATTGCTGAAAATGTATTAAACGGATATTGCCATGGTTTACTTACCAATGATATAATTGGTGTTGATAATGGCCATGTACGTGTCGAAAACAGGACTTTTGATAAAGCCAAACATTATTTGTGGCCAATCCCTCAAACTGAAATTGATTTAAATAAAAATCTGACTAAAAACCCAAACTGGTAAACTTTAAATTTAAAAGATTATGAAAAATATAGTATTAGTATTCATACTTGCTTTACTGATGGTGGGTTGCAAAGAAGAATATGCGTTCGATGCAGAATTTACAACACCTACAGTGCTCAATTCGCCGGCATCGGTGGTAATTGATGTGGCTTCGCCAACCAATGTAATACTTAGCTGGGAAGGTGGTGCCGCCGCCCAGGGCTATGTAACGTACGAAATTTTGTTCGACAAAGCTGGTGGTGACTTCTCCGCACCCATTTATCGCTCATTCAGCGATTTAGGAGTGTCGCCAACATTCACCTTAACACATTCCACCCTAAATACCATTGCCCGTAAAGCCGGCATCGGAACTTCAAGTACAGGAAATGTTATCTGGACAGTAACAGCCTCCAAAGGCGGAGAAGTGAAAAGTTCAGGCTTATCGAAAGAAATTTCGGTTACCAGAGGCGCTGGTATTGATTATACCGGAACAACGCTGTATTTATATGGTACAGCCACCGAAAACAATGGTGCAGGCGGCCAGGAAATGCGCAGGGCTGCAGATGGTGTATTTATTGCGTATACGAAAGCCGCTGTTAATGGTAATTATTACTTCAAGAGCAGTACAACTGATTCGGAGCCCTTTATTTGCTATGCAGATGAAACCGGCAAAATTATTGAAGGTTCCGGTTCGTACAGTGTAAATGCCAATGCAGAAGGTGAAGTCTATCGTGTAACAGTGGATTTGAATACCCAAAAAATGACTATCGATAAGATGATCAACCTGAAAGCTATCTGGGGTGCAACTTTCGATGTTATCGGGAATTTGTCATACCAGGGAAATGGAATTTTCAAAGCTGATAATTGCACTATAAAATTCATCATGAAATCGAGACCTGAAACCAATCCGCCATCATGGTTAGGCTGGATAGAAGAGCGGTATTACTTTATTGCCACCATAAACGGAGTTGAAAGATGTTTCGGACGCAGAGATGGTGTAAGTGCTGAAAGGCCTCTAGGAACAGAAACCCCTGCTTTTTACGAATTAGAGGAATTTGCATGGAGCCAATGGGACCATTTATGGAAAATGAAAGCTACTCTTGATTTGACGAAATGTACCATTACGGTAAACACTGATAAAGATGGTTTGATGATACATGAATTCTCAAATGTTGTACCATTATAAAGTTTAATGTTTTGTGTAAGTGTAAGAAAACAAACACAAAAATGAATAATCAAAAAATGAATAAATGAAAATAAAAACAACATTCAAAAGCCTTTTGACCAAGTCAATAATTGCTGTAATCTTATTGACTTTAAGTTCTGAAATAATGGCTCAAGAAAAGAGTTCATCAGACCTGAAAAACTTTAAAATCACTATTGAAAAGACTGATAACGGACTTAAGATGCACAGTTCTGAAGGAAGTGCCTGGATTAATTTAAATTTCAATCTTGTTTACAACAAGCCACAGGCAATAGACGAGTATGGGATGACACAGTTAGGCAAGGTATCATCTAATAAAGATTCCAAACTTGCGGATTACTTAATCACCATTACCAAGACAAAAGACGGAATATCCTTAACTGGTATTGAAGGAACTGCCTGGAAAGAATTAAGTTTCACACTTTCTAAAAACGGAAAACAAATGATTGACCAATTCGGAATGACCGAGTAAATATAACACCTACACACAAAACAATTGCTAAAACAGTGCATAATCGAGCGGTACAGCCTGTATCAAAAGTAGTTATAACTTAACGCGTAAATACTTTGAAGTGGCAACTAACCATACCGCCAGCCTTTGTGCCTAACTTGACACTTTACATCCAGGTTGAGCACTATTTTAAATTCTGAAATGCTTAATCTGAAATAAGTTCTAAAAAAAAGACAATGAAAAATTTAATATTTATCGCACTAATTTACTTGTGCGTTTCCTGTGACGACGGTTCAGAAGATTATGTACCACCTGTTGTAAAGCCACCGGTTGTTACAGATACGGTAAAATGCAATGCGAGAGCAAAAGAAGTGTTTGATCTGATAAATAAACACTACAAACTACCGAACGGACTTTACAAAGAAAGCAACCCGACGCAGAGTGGTGATCCATCGATTTCATATTTATGGCCATATGTTGGTTTAACTTCGGGTGCAGCTACCCTCACACAAGCCGGTTATGATGTTGGATTTACAACTTTAGCCGACAACTATCAGAAATATTACCGAACCGGTGCCAATGGAAACTCAATTGGCGGTTATGGATCTTCTACAAACGGAACAACAGGCGGAGGTACAAGATTTTACGACGATAATGCTATTGTGGGTATCAGCCTCATGGAAGCTTACAACCTTACAAAAGAGCAACGTTTTTTGGATAGGTCGGCGCAAATTGTAAAGTTCCTGGAAAGTGGTTTTGATAACCTGCTTGGTGGCGCTTTATGGTGGAACGAAGATGAAAAAAATATTGCCGGTAATGCCAACTCCAACAAACCAGCATGCTCCAATGGATATGCCACGCTTTTCCTACTGGAATATTATGCTGCATGCCCGCAGGCCGAAAAAGCATCGGTGCTTTCATTTGCAAAAAAAGAATATGCGTGGTTAAAAGCAAACTTGCGCGACCCTTCTGACAAGTGTTACTGGAACGATATGAATACTGCCGGCGAAATAAACAAAACAAAATGGACCTACAATACCGGTGTTATGATTCAGAACGGTGTCAGGCTGTATCGTATCACCGGTGAACAGGTATACCTGGATGATGCCATTGAATCGGCCCAGGGTTCATACGATTCTTTTGTTCGTTCGCGTAATGGACTAGCCCTGGCATTTCCCGAACATGACCCCTGGTTTAATACAAAACTGCTGAGGGGTTACATTGACCTGGTGCCACTCTATAAAAATGCCGAAACGTACATTCAGACCTACTATAATTTTATAAATAACGGGTATGACAAGGCACGTACAACTGATAGGTTTTTCTACGAAGACTGGACAGGCGGAAGCCCGAATCGTTATTATTCATTGCTGATGCAGGCAGCCGTGGTTGAATCGTACGGCGCATTATCAGTGTATAAAAAAGAAACGTTAGGCACAAAGTAAGAAAATTATAAGCCAGTATATGAAGAGGATTTTGTTTTTGCTTTCAGTAATTTGTGTGGTCTTCAGCTTTAACGCCAGATCAGCGCAAACTCCGTACCTGGATAAAGCGGAATATATGTTTCAGAAAGTCTGGAACATGTACCGCGTGCATGAACATGGTCTTTTTTCGGAATATTACCCTAATACGTACAAACCTGATTTAACCTATTTTCAGGATAACACAGGAAAGAAAGCTCAGGAGGTTTCGTACCTGTGGCCTATGAGTGGTGTATTTTCCTCTACAAATCTGTTGATGGAAATAAATGCCAAAAAGTACAAGCCATACCAGGATTCGATGATTAAAGCTGTTGAATGTTATTATGATGTAACACGAACCCCACCCGGCTACCAGGCTTATCCCGGAAAATTTGAGTACAGCGACAGGTATTACGATGATAACGGGCTGGTCGGAATCGACTATATCGATGCATACGAAAGCACTAAAAACCTGCTGTATCTGGCCAAAGCCAAAGAAGTGTTTACTTTTATTAAAAGTGGTTGGAGCGATGATTTTGGTGGCGGCGTGAGCTGGCTCGAAGGTGTTCGCGATCAGAAACCGGCATGTACCAATGGAAAAGCTACTGTATTTTCTTTAAAACTTTACCAGGCTACCAAGGACAAAAGATATCTTGATGAAGGATTATTGTTCTACAACTGGATGATGTCGCACCTGCTCGACAGCACCTTACATATCATTTGGAATTCGTTCTCAACCGTTAGCGCATCCCCTGATAAAGTTTTTTATACATACAATACAGGCACGATGATACAGTCTTCGGTGCGCTTGTACAAAATAACAGGAGATAAAAAGTATCTTGAAAATGCCAGGCTGTTGGCCGAAGGCAGTTTTAAGTATTTTATAAAGAAAACCGACAATGGCATCACATATATTGATGATTTACCCTGGTTTAATGTTGTGCTGTTCAGGGGCTATCACGAATTGTACGATATAGATCACGACCCCAAATATGTTGATGCCATTATTTCCGGGGCCGACTGGGCCTGGGAAAATGCACGCGACGAAGCCGGATTGATTTACAAAGACTGGACCGGTGTAAAGGACGAGAAGAAACAACCGAAATGGTTACTCGACGAAGCCTGTATGGCTGAATTATATGCCCGGATTGCAATCATAAAAGGCGAAATCAAAAACAAATAAACTTTAAGTGAATTCCAAAAATATGCAACTCAAATCCACTCTGCTTATAAGTCTGATGGTTCTTTTAAACCTGTATACTTCAGCGCAAAAATTAACCACGTATGTAAATCCGAATATTGGAACGGCCCACTCCCGCTGGTTCTTTTATACACCGGCTGCTGCTCCATTCGGCCTGGCAAAACTCGGTCCTTCTACTGATGCACATTATGGAAATGCCCAGGGATGGGAAGCTGTTGGTTATGATGCGCGCCATACATCAATTGAAGGATTTGCTAATCTGCATGAGTTTCAGGTAGGCGGTATTGTATTGGTTCCATTAACCGGTATGCTGCAAACCATTCCGGGTACACTCGAAAATCCCGACGAAGGATATCGCTCACGTTTCGACAAAAAAGATGAATTTGCGACTTCGGGATATTATTCGGTTATACTCAAAGATTATAAGATTAAAGCTGAATTAACGGCGACTAAACGTGTAGGTTTTCAACGCTATACTTTTCCGGAGTCGAATGAATCACATATTCTTTTTGATATCGGAAACCGCCAGGGCGAAAGCGGGGCGGTGAAAGATGCTAAAGTGACCTTTACAGCCGACGGCCGGGTGGAAGGGTATGTAATTACCGAACCGGAATATGTAAAAAAATACCAGAAGGGAGCTTCGGTTGCCATGTATTTTTCGGCTGTACTCGATAAAAAACCAGGCAAATGGGGAACATTCCACCATAGCGAAACTTTTGAAGGAGCTACCGAAATATCAGGCGAAGGATCAGGACTTTATCTGACGTTTTCAACAAAAGCAGATGAGAAAATAACCGTTAAAATCGGGCTTTCGTATACTTCCATTGCTAATGCCCGCCTGAATTTACTCACCGAAGCAAAAAACCTTTCTTTCGACCAGGCTAAAGCCAACAACCTTAAAACCTGGGAAAACTACCTGGGCAGAATTACTGTTACATCAAAAAACGAGACGGATAAGGTAAAATTCTATACCGGCTTATTCCATGCTTTGCTGGGTCGGGGATTAGCAAGCGATGTGAACGGAGCGTATCCGAAAAACAATGGAGAAGTAGGTCAGATCCCACTGAAGAAAAATGGTAAACTGGAATATGATTTTTACAATTCTGATGCAATCTGGGGAGGGTATTGGAACCTGACACAATTATGGGCATTGGCTTATCCTGAGTATTATGCCGATTGGGTTCAAAGCCAGTTGCTGGTTTACAAGGATGCCGGATGGTTAGGCGATGGCATTGCCAACAGTAAATACGTTTCGGGAGTCGGGACTAATTTCACGGGACTGGCAATTGCTTCGGCTTATAACTGTGGCATCAGGAACTTTGATGTAAAACTAGGTTATGAAGCGGCTTTGAAAAACGAATTAGTTTCGGAAAACAGGATTGCCGGAGCCGGAAAATTAGATGTGGGTGAATTTGTAAAACGAGGGTACGCCCCCTATCTCAGTGGAATAGGGTATGAAACAAATACGTTTGGATCCGGTTTCGGAGCCTCGCATACCATGGAATATTCGTACAGTGCCTTTGCAGTAGCTCAGTTTGCAAAAGCATTAAATAAAACTGCAGATTATAAAAAACTGATGGAATTGTCGAATGGCTGGGAGAAATTGTATGATCCGTCAACAAAGTTTATTCGTCCCCGCGACACTTCCGGTAACTTTATCGAATCGTTCAATCCCACTGAAGCGTGGCGTGGTTTCCAGGAAGGAAATGCCGCTCAATACACGTTTTATGTCCCTCACAACCCAAAAGCTTTAATTGATTTAATTGGTAAAGATCAATTCAACAACAGGCTGGATAGTATTTTTACATTATCCGAAGCAAATGAATTCGGAGCAGGTAAAACCATCAATGCTTTTGCGGGAGTAACTGCCATTTACAACCATGGAAACCAACCCAATCTGCATATATCCTGGTTGTTTAATTTTTCCGGAAAACCTTATCTTACTCAAAAATGGGTTCGCGCAATTTGCAATAAATTTTACGGAACCGAAGAAATTCATGGGTATGGATATGGACAGGATGAAGACCAGGGACAACTGGGATCCTGGTTTGTTCTTGCAGGAATAGGGCTTTTCGATGTAAAAGGTTTAACTGAAGAGAATCCAACAATGCAAATCGGAAGTCCGCTATTCGACAAAATCACCATCAAACTAAATCCACAGTACTACAAAGGAAAACAGTTTGTAATAAAAACCATCAATAACTCAAAGGACAACATTTATGTACAGCAGGCAACATTGAATAATAAATCACAAAAAATGCCTTTCATAAATTTCTCAGATATTGTTAATGGCGGAACCTTAATTCTGAACATGGGCAATGAACCAAAGCGTATAAACAATAATCAATAATTCCGTTCTCACAAATAGTCACTAATCTCTAAAAACAACCCCAATGAAAAAACTCTACTCTTTATTAGTCGTATCGCTTTTCAGCGCGATGTTTGTAGCTGCTGCTCCTACAACAGGGCTTCAGTTTTCAGGAGTTTCCACAAGCTATATTGATTGTGGAAATAAAGCTGCCTTTGCTCCATCTCAGTTTACTATTGAAGCATGGGTATACTACCAAAGCACAAGTGGCGGATATGTAATCAGCAACGAAGGCTGGGACGGAACAAATGGTGCTCAAGGATTCAGCGTACGTACTTCCGGTGCAAAAATTGAGTTTGTACTTGGCGCCAATGGTGCATGGCCGTCTTTAGTAAGCACAAATGACATTCCTTTAAATACCTGGTTTCACCTTGCTGTAACTTATTCAGGAACCGAAATGAAATTGTATATAAACGGAGTTCAGGATGCCACAACAACTGTTGCAACTCCAATGGTTATTTCTACTCAGAATCTCTCTATCGGAGAAGGCTCCATGTGGAAAGACAGGAGATTTACAGGAAAGATGGGAGATCTTCGTTTTTGGAATGTAGTTCGCACTGCTTCTGAAATATCTTCAAATATGTCAGCTTCACTTGTTGGTACCGAAGCAGGATTAATTGCCAACTGGAAAATGAATGAAGGCACAGGTTCTACTATCGCTGATGCAACCGGGAATCACTCACTGACAAAACCTGCAGACGTAGCCTGGTTTGTTCCGGAAGTTGAAAACGAAATCACTGTTATTGCTCCTGTTAGCGGTTTGATATTTGATGGCACAAAGGCTAATAGCCTTGTTGATCTGGGTAATGTTGCTGCAATTACATCTCCATCTGAGTTTACGGTTGAAGCACTTGTGAATTATTCTACATTAGCCGGAGGATACATTTTATCATCCGAAGGTTCACCAGCCGCAGGTGATGAGCAAGGTTTCTCACTCAGGTTGAATGGAGATAAAATTGATTTTACTGTTGGAGCAAACGGGTCATGGCCCGAAATCGGATCACCAAATACCACATTATTGGATACCTGGTATCATGTGGCTGCTACATACAGTGCTGCTGCCATGAAATTGTATGTAAATGGTTTGGAAGTAGCTTCATTGGCAAGTCCGGCTGCTATAGGTGTATCAACTCAGAATCTGATCATGGGTGAAGGATCTATGTGGAAAGGTCGTGGATTAAATGGCAAATTAGGTTATGTTCGCATGTGGTCAGTAGCTAAAACCAAACAGGAAATACGGGATAATGCAAACGTGTATGTAACAGGTACCGAAGCCAATCTGCTGGCAGCATGGAATAATACGGTGCTGGATGCAACCACATTAGCTGAAGTAAAGGGTACTTATCCGGGTGCAATTGGAACCGATGTTCAATGGTTTGGATTTAATGTTGGTATTGAGAACAGCACTCCTTCCAGATTTAATGTTTATGCAACAAATTCAGGTATAAAAATCCAGAATGAGTCCACAAGTAGCTTTACGGTTTCAGTTTACAATGCAACAGGAAGTAAAGTTCTGACTACAAAGGTGAACGCCGGCGAAACCATCGAAAAATCAACTAACCTTACCAGCGGCATTTATATTTTGAGCTACCAGAATGAAACCGGACTTAAAGCAGTTAAGAAAATTTTCGTAAAATAGTATGACCTATGGGAGAAGGGAGAATCATTTCTTACGGATTTAAACCTGAAAGGACTGATTCTCCAGTTTCTTTCTTTGTCCTCAATTTTTGAGCCTCATAATGTACCAATTTGATAAACGCATTGTAATGACATTGGATGCGGGCGGAACAAACTTCGTGTTCTCTGCCATGCAAGCCAACGAAGAAATTATTAGTCCGTTACATTTGCCTTCGAATGCCAACGATTTGGCCCTCTGCCTCGAAACGATTGAAAGTGGTTTCCGGAGGATTAAAGATTTATTGCCTGAATCACCGGCAGCTATAAGTTTTGCTTTCCCCGGACCTGCTGATTATGTGAATGGCGTTATAGGGGATTTACCAAACCTAAAGGCCTTCAGCGGTGGAGTTGCCCTGGGGCCATTTCTAAAAGAAAAATTCGGCATTCCTGTTTTTATTAATAACGACGGCAATCTTTTTACTTACGGTGAAGCTATCGGCGGGACTTTGCCTGAAATCAACCGCTTGCTGGCACAAGCCGGAAGTACAAAGCAATATAAAAACCTGCTCGGAATAACCATGGGCACTGGCTTTGGGGCCGGAGTTGTTACCGATGGGAAATTACACCTGGGCGACAATGGTTCGGGTGGCGATATTTGGGTATTCCGTCATAAAAAACACCGGCATTGCATCACCGAAGAGGGAGTTGGCGTATCTGCAGTTAAGCGGATGTATGCTGAGTTCTCGGGCGATTCCAAATCCGATTTCTCACCGAAAGATATTTACGATATCGCTGAAGGCACAAAACCCGGTAATAAGGAGGCTGCCCTAAAAACCTTTGCCGAAATGGGTGAAGAAGCCGGCGACACAGTAGCTCATGCTATTACAATAGTTGATGGTTTGGTAGTTATTGGCGGCGGATTAACCGGTGCATCCAGCCTCTTTATGCCTGCTTTAATGAGTGAACTCAATGGAACTATTGGAAAACTAACAGGAGAATCTTTTCCCCGGCTACAAATGAAAGCCTTCAATCTTGATGATGCGGAGGAAATGATTGCCTTTATCGAAGGCAGCTCAACACAAATTGCCATACCAGGGACCAGTAAAATGGTCAATTACAGTTCAGATAAACGTATCGGAATTGCTGTTTCAAAACTTGGAGCAAGCAAAGCCATTGCGTTAGGCGCTTATGCTTTTGCACTTCATGAGCTTGATGTAGAAGAATCCAGATAATTAGCACAACTTAACCCGACATTTGAAATGAAACAAGAAAATTCAATCGCAAAAATACTGCCTGTTCTCTTTGGGTTTTTCATCATGGGATTCTGTGATGTTGTAGGAATCACAGCCATGCATGTTAAAGAAGATTTATTAGGAAATTACAGCCCTGAATTCCGTGATACGCTTTCAAATCTTATTCCTGTGGCATTATTTTCTATGTTCCTGATTTTCTCGGTTCCAACCGGAATTTTGATGAACAAAATTGGCCGTAAAAAGACAGTGCTCCTGAGTAATGCCATCACAATTGTGGCCATGTTTATCCCACTTATTCAGTATACATTTGGGATGTCACTTCTGGCTTTTGCTTTGCTGGGAATTGCAAATACCATTTTGCAGGTTTCTCTCAATCCATTGTTATCCAACGTAGTAAAAGGAGATAAACTGACTTCAAGTCTTACTGCCGGTCAATTTGTGAAAGCTATTTCTTCATTTTGCGGTCCATTTATAGCTGCTTTTGCCGCTTCAATGTTGGGCAACTGGCAATACATCTTCCCGATTTATGCAGTCATTACACTGATATCCACGCTTTGGCTGATAGCTATCCCAACACCGGAAGAACCTGTTACAGGCAAAGCGAGTTCATTTGGTAATGTATTTGGCATTTTAAAAGACAAAACTATTTTACTCTTATTCCTAGGAATTGTATTTGTTGTAGGTGTTGATGTTGGTTTAAATACAGCAGCACCTAAAATCCTGATGGAGCGGTTCGGTATGAACTCAATTGACGCAGGCTACGGACCAAGCATGTACTTTGCGTTTCGTACTGCAGGAGCCTTTATTGGTGCAATATTGCTGGTGAAGTTTTCTCCTGTAAAAATTTTCAAAATCATTACTGTTGCAGCCGTTTTAGCATTGATAGCGCTGATCTTTATGGCAGACAAAATTGCTGTTTTTGCACTTTTCGCCATTATCGGTTTGGCTATAGCAAATGTTTTTTCCATTATTTTTTCAATGGCACTTCAGTCAAAACCTGATAAAGCCAATGAAATTTCAGGTTTAATGATTACCGGAGTTTTTGGCGGAGCTGTTATTCCGTTTATTATGGGTCTGACTTCAGACATTCTTGGCTCACAGGTTGGCTCTTTACTGATAATCCTTCTTAGCGCTTCATATTTGCTGTTTTGTGCGTTTGCCATTAAACCAAGAATTGTATAGAAATACACTTTCTACTTTTTAAAGTTTCTGTAAGGTTCACCTTACCATCAATTGATTTTGAAGATAAAAAAGAATGCTTTTTACATTAGAGAATCAGTCATTTTTATTTAACTAAATCAATAAGAATGGATCAAAATCACTATTGTCAGGCTATAAATCAAACAATGTCAGTTGTTTAGAAGAATCCGTTTGAATTAAGTTGCGAAGATCGCCAAGACATTTTTCAAATTGAAAAATCAAAGAACTAACTAAAACCCTTAATTAGCAGGGAGTACAGCAAATCAATTTATTCTTAACCGGACAGTAGTGATAAAAATGGTAAAATTATCTGCAAAGAAAAGGCCAAACGTGAATTTATGCGGTTAACCGGTTTCCCAAACGGTTGGCCGGGTTATGTGGTCGACCATATTATCCCCAAAAAAGGTGGCTGCGATTGCACGGCAAATATGCAATGGCAAACCATTGAAGCGGCTAAAGCCAAGGATAAATGGGTATAACATTGTGCTTTTACCACAGCTAATCTCGAGAAATCGTAATTTTTTGCCTGCAAACACATTTACACTCAAATCAGAAATCAAGTAAACCCGGTTTCATATATTAGCACAATTTGAATCATCCAATTCTAGGATTTCATAAAACATGTACATTTACCTTAAAAAAACAGTTATGAACGGATTACTTCACAACAATTATACAAGCATAGTAATCAGTACCATTGCCGTGTACCTTTTTATCGTGGTTGCATTACGAATATTCGGAAAGAAAGAGTTGGCACAACTTTCGGTCGTCGATCTGGTTTTTATCCTGCTTATCAGTAATGCAGTTCAAAATGCGATGGTTGGCCCCGATACATCTCTGGGCGGGGGATTAGTTGCGGCATCAACGCTTTTCATCGTAAATTATGTATTAAAATATTTCCAATATCGTTTCCCTGGATTTGGCAAAATCGTTCAGGGCGATGCAACCATGCTTATTTATAAAGGTAAAATTCTTGAGTCTCACCTCGAAAAAGCCAAAATTACAACGGCTGAACTGATGGAAGCTGTGCGCGAACATGGCGTGGAGTCCATTGCCGAAGTTGATCTGGCGGTTTTGGAGGTGGATGGTAATATTAGTGTACTCTCTGACCAATACCATAAAAAAACAGTGAAAAAACGCCGGGTACACAAAACACTAACCAAACAGAACTGATCTATACAAAATAATTTTGCATAAGATAGATTTATCAACACATGAGCTCATCTGAGGAGTTTTGTCCCTTAACGTTTTAATGAATGTTTAAAACGGTATTCTTCAGATCATATTCTTTCTTAAGTTCTTTCAATATTTTAATCGCCCATTCATCCAGCCCATTCAGAAAAGCAATGCTTGAATTTGCTTTTTCCCGGGCTGTAGCAAATATAAAATAAAGCACCATCCTGTTTTTCAGGCTCAGGGCATGAGGCTATATATTTTTTTAGAAATGTATAACAAGCTGAGTAAAGTAAGAAGACTGGAGTATCCTGAACTGTAGTAAAGGCTCAGCTTTCTATTTTAGTTGTCTCCCCGCCTCTCCCCAAAGCTCCTCCGTAAGATAAAGAAGATAAACATGATGCTTCTAAACAGGCTCCCAATTACGTTTTTTTTGAATTTCCTCACAATTGTTCATTCCAATAGCCGGTTGGTTTTCCCAATGCTCAGGAGTGGCTAGTTGAGTTGATTGCCGGATATACTGAGCTCCCCGAAATTATGAATAATGTTACATTTATCTAAAGCAGTGTGCTTTTTCACCAGTACACCTCCTTCAAAGTCGAGAAAGATGTTTTTTAAAAAACCGGATGTGTATCCGGAACGGTTATAATTATTTAACTCCCTGACCGGCAGCCTTATTTCGCCGGTAAACCAATAGGCAAACACCTTGCCTTTCCCGGGGAAAAGCTTCTCCATTGTAAAATCGCCTTGCCCACTCAGCCTGACCAGGAATAGTTTATTTTTAATAACCTCCCAGGTGCCTGTATACCCCCACCAGCATACTGAAATTGCAGATTGATAATCTCTTACTTGTGGCAGGTAAGGATATTGATTCAGGGGATACCCGTCGATATGGTACCTTTCGTTTTCAAAATAAAGTATTTCAGATATCTGGGCAGTCATGCTTACTTAATTAAATATGAACCGTTTTACCTTTACAAATAACCTGGTGCCGGGCGATGCAACCGGATATGACTTGCAAATTGCCTGAACATTATCCCGGGAAATATTGTCGATGTGAATCCTGAAACATTTATTATCCTGTATTCAATTTGGGATTATCATGAACTTGTAATTCAGTTGCCTTTATTTCGGTTTTTTATCAACTGGAAACTCGAAAAAAAGGAATTTGTCGTTAAAGTAAATGGTGACCAGCAAATTACTGCCATTTATTTTATATTCCTTCTCCGGGTTTTTATCGTAATTTATCCTCCAGTTGAACGAAACGCTTTTTGCTTTTACCGTTGTGTCGCAGATATTTTTTAACGCCTCCAGTTCAAGTGTTGCCGGGAATTCAGCTTTAATACAATAATTGCCATTTGCATCAATTCCCTCCCGCTGGATTTTGCCTTTGGCATTTTGAATCACATTTTTAGAAAATCCAATACATTTTTCATTTTGCGAAAATGCAGAATGACCTGATAGAAAAATCAAAGCCACAGCTACGAAAAGAAAGATAAGTTTTTTCATATCCGCCTTTTTTAACGCATATGGAACTTAAATTATCTTTATGTAAATATACGAAATAATTCTATACATCTATCTTTAAAACATGATCTAAAGCACTGTATCATTGATTTTATTTAAACCAGGATTTCAGTTTGATACAGAATCCTGAAGCGAGTCTCCACTTCCCGAACAGATAGATTCATATTATCTGATCTTATAAACACCTGCATTGCTTTTAAAATACGTTGTATGCCCAATGAAACATTGTAGATCAACCACCAGATTGATCCGCCCGACTTATGCAAAAATTGCAACCCGGGAAATTCCCGGGTTGCAATTCTCAGCGCAGAGCTACTTTATACGTTCAGCGTTTTCTACTTCATCCCAAAAACAAAAGGCAAAACAAAAATCACAATTATGGTCCAGGCAAAATAAACAGGCAGGTATTTGGCAACAGCTATTTCAACCTGCTGCAGCGGTTTGCCTTTTATGTACACCAGGAGCAAGTTAAGTGCTATTTGAACCAGGTTTATGAATATCAGCACATTTGATACCAGCACAACCGTACGGTTTGGCGTGAATCCTTCGGTTAGCCGGGTAATAATTGCAAATAAAGCAATTGCATTTATTACAATGGCTAATAACGCTAAAGAAAACAGTATCAATACATTGAAATTTTTACCCGATTTACTNNGGATATTGGTTTCTGAGAATACCAGTGAGACCAGGTAAACTGCCAGCGTTAACAAAACTATGGGTGTAAATACCCTGGCAATTACAGGTGCTATTTTGTTGGTGAGGGTAGGATATAATTTCACCAGGTAGAGCGCCACCATAGGTGCTGCAACTGCGCCAGATAAGGCAACATACTCGATATAATTTTTTTCAATATCCATTTTTATGGCAGTAAACAAACCTAAGGTAATGGCGGTAAGCAATCCGCCAGCCAGCAAAATCAAGCCTGTCATAATCAGCAGTTCGCCATTAAACCTTATAAATTCAATCCGTTTGAAATAGTTTTTATAATCAAACGATATGTGTGTTAATCCGAATAAGCACCAAAGGAACAGCGGAATATGAATGAATGCCAGCACAACCGAATCGCCTTTAGTGGTAGGTAAAAGGTTAATAAAGCTTAGCAATATGAGCATACAACCGCCATACATATACATCCATTTTCGGTCGGTAATTTTGTTCTGCCAGAACGAAAACAGTATTAGACCATTAAAGACTATGATTGTCAGGTTGCGCATAAAGAATGAATCTTCGCTGATCTGAGGGAAAATCACCGGAATCTTAATGAGTAATGCTGTGATAAGCGAAAGACCAATTAACACAAACAAATCAATCTTTAAGAAGCCTTTATTCTCATTCTCTTTTCCCTGGGCTAACCGAATTTTCCAGAAGCGGACCAGGTCCGAATCATAATCATCAGGAATCTGGTTAAATGCTCTTGAAAAATCAAGGGGATTTTCCCTGTACAATTTTTCAAGATCTACAGGACTGTTAATGTTTTCAATGATGCGTTGTTTCATGGCTTTGAATTTATTTTCGTGAGTATAAGATATAAGAACGGTTCCGGCATTTTAACGAGGTTTTTACCGGGTACTACCTGCGTGGTTCATTTCTGTATTTAATACAATTTTTCAAGTTGTGAAAGTACTTTGTGATTCAAAGTATTCGAACAAAAAAAATAAATACTATTTATTCATTTCGTTCTTATTGCGGCTATTAATCAGCAATTCCAATGCATTTAAATGCTCATCAAATGCCTTTTTACCGGCCGGTGTCATAAAATAGCTGGTGTTTGGTTTGCGGCCCACAAACGACTTTTCAACAGCTATGAATTTTTCTTTTTCCAATGCTTTCAGGTGACTGGCCAGGTTGCCATCCGTCACTTCGAGAAATTCCTTCAAAGCATTGAAATCAAACTTTTCATTAACCGCCAGTGCCGACATAATACCCAGCCTGATCCTGCTTTCGAAAGCTTTATGTAAACCATTTACTGATATTTTCACTTTTCGTACCTGTAATAAATGTAAATACCATACACTATGTGTGCTACCCCGAAACCCAGTGCCCAGAAAAGTAACCCGCAGGCAACAAAGTATGAACCCATCAGGCCCAGGCAAATTTGTATGATTCCCAGGAATTTAACTGCCTCGAAAGTAAATTTGCTTGCATTGTAAAGCGCGAGTCCATAAAATATTAATGTGAACGGTGCCAGCAAACCTATAAATCCTTTTGCAAGAAGGATCAGTACCAGGATTCCGCCAGTAACAAGCGGAACAGCCATGTTTGCCAGCAACCGCCTGGAAGTTGCATTCCATAATTTTTCGCCACGTTTTCCGGCATTTTTATACGAAAAGTAAACTGCAGTGATCACAGCAAGCACAAGAATCAGTATGGCCGTATAAACTACCGGCAGCAAACTGAACAAATTGCCTTCGGTGATCAAAGGATCAGTTGCAATACCTCCCGGATTGAATCCCAAAAACCTGTAAGCGATAAAAGCGCCCGCCAAAGCATATGCGCCGGCCAGCACACCAGCCCAACCGGAGAGTGACAGGAATTTTGTTGAACGCTCCATCATAGAGCGAATATCAGTTATGTCGCGGATGGGGTCTCGTTCTTCTTTCATTTAAAAGTACTTTTTTTTGCAAAGTAAATTTAAAAATGAATACCCTGCAACAAACTGCCCGTTTTTTACATTTTTTATGATTTTGCCCACCAGGGTGAAACTAGTTCTATCATCCTGTTTTCAAGAAATCCATCAGTTTTACGCCGTGCATGATGAATGCGAGATTTTTTGGGAATCATTAACCAGCCGGGGCGTAATCTGTATCAATTTCATCCATTATGGCCTGGTTAAAAAGGAATTCCCGCCAGGTTCACATCATAATCTGATATTTGAATTGACACATATGCAATTATTTGTAATTGTTCTAAATTGTACTGAGTGTGAATAATTTGCAGCGTTTCGCCCTATCTTTGAGATGTTAAATACTCAAAGAAACAAAAGTGGTGCCAGAAATCGCATAAAGTTTATGCGGCAGGGCTTTTCTTACAGTCCGGGAAATTCAATCGGGGAGTAAAAATAAAAAGGCATTGATCATTGGCCGGCCCTGCATGCAAAGCCATATCAAAATGAGGTTAACAAGCATGAGTGAATTTTTGCCTGAAAAATACAGAAATTATTTCTGACAACATATAGTATAACTACAGGCCATCAACGTCAAAGCTCTTATTCGCGACTCATGAAAACGAGGAATTCTCACGAGCTGGTGAAACGAAATTCCGGCAAACTGCTGTTCATATCGTTTCTGTTTTTTATTA
>DGQJ01000390.1 GCA_002389705.1 Bacteroidales bacterium UBA4417 | reverse complement strand
AAATATATCTACAAGCAGGTAAAGAGAACTTCTTTTAGTATGTATCAGGGAGCTGTTACAAAACGAAAAAAAGGTTTTCATACATGGATTGAGAACATCACAGAAGATGAATTTCTTGCTGAAGTAGGACATGCCACAGGTACCAAAGGTGCCGGAGTGGTGGATAAGAAGGATCCGACCTTAGTACGCTTTTATTCTCATTTTTCAGACGGCTGCCCCGTTACCGTAGTTATCCAAAATCCTGCGGTCATCAATGGTGCAACACATTCAGATTACATTGTTACTATTTTAATTAACCCGAAATTTTAAATATATGAACCAAGTAGTGCTAGATCAATATCATATTACATTTGTTATAGCGGCTAGTTCCGACGGAAAACGGATCGATGTAACATCTGACCTCTTGCCTGTAACCGGATTTTTTTCAAAGCTATACCCGGAGTATGTGACGGAAGAATTGCTTCCGGAAATAAATAAGGCGATTGCCGGATTACCTTTTGACAATGACGGAGGTGGGGTGTATAATTTTTTAAAAATTGGTATGCCNNGAAAATTACAATGGTGAGTCAACACAATTAGCAACTGTTGACCTCAAGGAAATCCTATTATCATATGTTGAATGGATCAGAACCAATGGCTTGGAAGGCTACATTTAAAATCACAAATTTATACGCAACCGCTGCACAGATTGATTATGAGAACAAGTTGAATGGCGCTAAATGATAACGATTGAATTAGCGAAAAAGACTTTAATAAACCTGCTTTTGGAACATGATTAACAGCCAATTTCAATATCATCAAATAACTTCTAAATATCAAACATGCCAAGCATTGTAACCCAAAGATATTATCCTGCATTGTCAGACATTGTTTCGGTAGATGATCTGCCCGAGTTTTTATCTTTGGATGATAATATGCTTAACACGTTGCTGGTTAAGCTGCACTATAAAAATCTACAGTTTAGCAGAAGCATAAAAGGCGACGCGGCAACCTATTCCCTGGACCTTGTTTCCAGGAAGAAGATTGGCTTTGAATTATTTAAATCAGGGATAGAATTTACTTTAAACCCCGATTTTGAGGATGGCCAGATATCTTCCATACCTGTCACTGTGCAATACAGGTGGGAGATACTAGGTTTCCTGAAATCTTTCAAAGTAAATAATTTCTCTTTTTCGCCCATGGATATTTTTAAAATGGGATTAAAGGTATTTCGTATTAGTGAGGAAGAAAGCTTTGCCCAGGGAATAAAGACTTTTATTAACCCTGCATCGAACGAAACTCCATTGCAACAATTTGCAAATTCTGTAGAAGCCGCTTACGGTATGGGGTATCTCCCGTCTTCCCCGGATATATCATTATACGAATACGTCGATGAATTGAATGTTAATACAACAGATTCTGTAAGCACGATTGTCTTCAAAACTCTTATTACGGATCCGAATGATGTAGCTATTACAAAAACAAAAGTCAAAACCTATTTCGGAACTCTTTTGGCAGATATAAGTTTTGAAGAATATTTTAAAGAATTGATACTTCCCTGGGCAAAAATTTCTTTTCAACTCGGTGCAGCGGTGGAGTTTCCAAGAAAACTGCTTAAACCGGTTGATGAAGTTACTTACGAAATCATTCCTCCCGATACGAATGATAATCCAAAGGTAAAGATGCAATTCGCAGAGGCGGATTTTCTTGTAGATACAAAAACGGGCTTTGAGCAGAAGTTGGTTTTTGCAGGATCTTTAAATTATCCAGCATTACTTGGTAATACGGGTCTGATCGTGCATTTCACTAACGTTCAATTTGATTTGTCAAGAACTTCCAACATTCCGGAGGCGACTGCCGATGGAAGGCCGGATGATTTTATGGGAATCTATGCGCAGGAAGCAACAATAGGATTTCCGCAATTCTGGAATCATGATNNGCGGCCAACTCCACCGCCCTCATCAAAGCCCGCAATCTTATTATTGGCAATGGGGGAATTACAGGGCTGATCTCCTTAGAAACCAACCAGCCGGGTGATACAGCATTGTTCCGGTTGGGAAATGCCGGCGAAAGCGGTAATCATTTTGAACTGGGCTTAAGCCAGTTCTTTATCGATTTAAAAAAAGGTGCTGTCGTTCAGAGCGAGATAAGGGGCTACATGAAAATCCCGGGATTTAAAGATGCCTTGGGAAACAATGCACAGGTAGATGTGCAGGTCTTTATACATGAAGGCGGCGACTTCCGCATCACCGCCAGTGAAAAAGATGGGGTACAGGTTTTTGGAATTCCGGATGTTTTTAATCTTACGCTCCGTTCTCTCACAATTGGAAGGGAAGGTGAAAAATGGTATATAGAAGCTGCAGGGTCATTGCTCATTACCGCGCAGATACCCCATATAGAAACAGATTTTTTAACAAGGCCCATTGAAATAAAAAGGGTTCGTATATGGCAGGATGGGACACTGGAATTTGTTGCAGGGTACGTTCCTCTTCCATCTCATGCCACCATAAAATTCGGGCCAGTGTCCCTGGCGCTAAGCAGCATGGGCTTTAACAGCCATGATGGAACATACCAAGGCGTTTCGCGCCAGTATTTCGTATTCTCCTTTAATGGCTTACTTGATACAGGGCCGGGAGGTGTAGATGTACGCGGCGATGGAATTGAATTCCATTTTACCCGGGACAGCGGACCATTTCATTGCTACTTACGTATCGCCGGCATTGCGGTTGATATCAAGATACCGGGTAACGCCCGCGAGGAAGACGCAGACCTCTTGATAAAAGGTTACCTGGCACTGAAACATGGTACGCGTGACAATTCCGGAAATCTCCAGGATGCAGGCCCGGAATACCAGGGCAGCGTGAGCGCAGATATCAAAAAACTAAGAATTTCTGCCAAAGCGGCTATGACCATGCGGCCGAGGGTTCCGGCATTTGTGGTGGATGTGGAACTGGAACTCCCGGTACCACTTCCTCTAGGCCCCACCGGGCTTGGAATATATGGCTTTCGCGGTTTGGTAGGCAGCCATTATGTTGCATCCAAAAGTTATATAGGTTTACCTGAAGAAGCCAACTGGTTCGAATATCTAAAGAAGAAAGTTCCACCACGTAACCGGCAGGGTGTGGGTATGGAAAAACTGGACCCGTCACAAGATGGCTTAGCGCTCGGCGCTGGCGCCACCATTGCCACGATGGGTGATAATGGCTGGGCGTTCAGCAGCAAGGTTTTTGTATTGCTTAGTGTGCCGGAAATGTTGCTGGTAGAAGGCCAGGCTAATGTGCTGCACAAAAGACTCGGTATAGAAAGCGAAAGCGATCCGCCTTTTTATGCCTTTATAATTATTGATAATCATTCGGTTCAGGCTGGCCTGGGTGTTAACTATAATATCCCGGACAATGGCAAAATTATGGCCATCAAAGGCGAAATGCAGCTCGGCTTCTTTTTTGGCAATGCTTCTGCGTGGTATATTAACCTTGGGCAGGAACTTCCCCCTGAAAAGAGATTACAGGCAAGGTTATTTACCCTTTTTAATGCCTATGCCTATATAATGATCAATAGCAGGGGGATTAAAGCAGGGGCGGGTGCTAAATTTGAATTAAAGAAAAAGCTCGGCCCTGTTAAGGTAGGATTATATGCCTATATCGATACAAAAGGTTTTATCAGTTTTAAACCGATACAGATCGGAGGCTCTATACAATTAGGTGGCGGCCTTTATCTTAAAGTAGGGCGATTTGGAATTGAGCTACAAGTGTCGGCAGGCCTCAGTGCGGAGGCGCCGAAACCGTTTGTTATCTCCGGCTTTATAAAGATTAAAATTCGGATCGTTTTTATCAAGATCCGTATCAAGCTGGAGTTTACGTGGACCTTCACAAAAGATCTGAATACTGACCAGGTGAAGCTGATAGATCCAGCCGACTTCACGGCGTTGCCTCCAAGTACGTCAGCACAATACCCGGTTAAAGCGATCAACATGCTTACCGGTGAATCGTTCCAGTTGAAGTGGCTGGGAGAAAATCAATCCCTACCAAATCCTGTCACAGATACTTCATGGCTGGCTTATGTAATACCGATGGATTCTTATGTGGACATTGAGTTTAAAAGGCCCGTTAAACCTTATACTTACAAATACGGCGGAGGGCTGAATCCCCTTCCGCAATTTTCAGAACTGGTGTCTCCTCAAAAAGCGAGAATGCCCCAGATCAGGCATGAATTTATTATTGAAAGCATTGATATAAAAATCTGGAACCCTACAGGCAATCAATGGGTAAGCTATAACCCCTGGGACGCTCTTTCCCGTGGTTTTATCAATGCCGGGCTGAATGTGAATACCAATAATTTTCCTTTTGGCTATTGGCAATATAATAATGTGCCAGGTAAGTATAGTTCGTTAAGGTTACTGGCTCAGTCACCCTTTGCAGTAGCAAACGGAACAGCGCCCGAACAGCTCGGTATTTTATCTCAACATATCTTCTGCGAAGGAAACTTTAAAGAAAAACATTGCCAATACTGGACGGGCTATACAGCAAATAAAATATTCATTAAGGATGAAGTAATACGAGACAGGGATCTTTTGTTGAAGTTTGTAGATTCGGAGGGCAGCATAGGTTCTATAGTGAATCCATTTGGCATTACGCCTTCTTTGAAGCTGAAAGCCGGTAAAAAGATGGAGATATTTCTGCCGGAGGAAATGATGGCCGTAGACCTGTATTTAACTTCATTGGCCGGGTGCCGCATTAGCTGTTTTTCGCGGGTGTACGAAGGTGATGACACGCTGAGTGGTCTCCCCAACTATATCTACCAGGAAGTTTCAGGGCAAGATTATGACTGGGATGCGTTAATTGACCCTGTGAAGATTGAAGCACCCGCTGAAGCGTTGCCAATTTCAAAAATAGTAATTGAGCAAGGCCCCTGCCCTGAAGATGTTGAAACCATTTTCGGATATTTTTGGGAAGCAGTGTTGTTAAGGTTGGACCTGGCTTACACAGACCCCGTATACGAGGACTGGCAACAAAATATCATTACACAATGGGTTACGACTTATATACAGATTGGAAGTGGTAACCAGAATGCACTTGTGATGGACTATTTATGTGGCCAATGGTCCGAGTTGCTAACCAATACAGAATTGAATGCCCTGGAGATTGCCAAGCTTCAGAGCTGGGTATCGACCTATTGTGGCACATCAGAATATGAATTAATCGCTATTTGCAAGAATTGGAAGCTTTTGCTGGGCGCCATTGAGGATTACCCGATATTATACACTCATATTTACGATTGGCAGCAGAAGTTTTGCGGAGAATGGGCAGCAGGTTCTGTGTTTGATTTGTGCAGTTTATACATCCATGAAATTTGTTGGCAAACCACAGAAGAATGGCGATATAATATCCTTTTGCAACAAAACAACCAGGCAATAATCACTGTAGGCGCCAATACAATGTCGCAGGCGATCAACCTGGCTTTACCACCCGTGTGGCGTCCTGATTCGAATTTTCTGATACAGGTAAGTGCTAAGGACAACTTAAGTGCTGGTTCTACTATTGCTTCTTATAATAACAGCTATGCTTTCGGTTTTAAAACTGGTGGCCCCATTGGCTTCTTTCATAAGATGGATGCAAATTTTGCTGCTTTGGAAAACTATACGGATCCCCAAACAGGTCAATATATAAATAAGAGTGATCAATATAAGTTGTCTGGCTTGAGGTACTATATAGATTATCAAAGAAGTTTCCCAAATGCGGACGGGAAATTACTAAAGGCCAAACCACTGTATTATAAAAATCCGAAGCTTGGCTTGTTTTTCACCAAATCGCATGTGTATGAATTTTTTACAAAATGGGATAGTTACCAAGGGAACCCCGCCAGGGAGTATCAATTGATATCAGCCATCCTTGATCCGCTTGATAAACCTGGGGCCGCACCCGTAATTCCGGAAGAGATAATGGGTTGGCAAGTACATATTGGCCAGCAGGCCTTGCCAATAAATGCTGCTGATATCGAGGTGACGAGTAATGTTTTAATCCAGGGAAATCCAAATTGTACCGGTATTACAGCCCAATTATTGCCGCCAACCATGAGCGCCGGTGTGGAGAGAAATTATTACCTGCAACCGAGTAAGCTTTATAGTGCCATATTCAAAGCCAGGGAGATCACACCCAGTGGCAACATTGATTCTGTGGTGCATAATTATTCATTTGAAACTTCCAGGTATGCAGACTTCCATGATCACATTCAGTCTTACAACAGGACTTTAGTGAACCCTGTGACGGCTGAAGAATTGCAACAGCCTGCATTATACCTCCTCTATCTCATGAGGGATGGATATAATGTAACGCCGATGGATATATTGCTTAACCAAATATTCACCGGTAATTTACCACCGAACAATTCTGCTTCACTTTATGATCTTATCATGCATAGCGCGATCAAGTTTGACGAGTTACATGCAGTAAGCGGGGTAGAGGTTGGTTTGATCCAAATAAGAAATATGGAAACTGCCGAGATATTGCGAAAGGGTATCCTGGTTCGTAGCCCTGAACCTTTCAGCGACCCGAAGCTGCCGCTTGCTGAAACTCAAAACAGCTTCAGCATTGCTGAGGAGGGTAACACTTCAACTGTTTTTTGGTCTGTAATGTCTGATGATCACTGTTCTATATTTATCACAACGGATACATTGTCTGTAGCAGACCTGGGCATATTGACGTTAACCTTCCTGTCATATAAATTCAATGGCATAGGTTATACAATTGCTGATACGCAAGCTATAACCGTTGATTTGAACACCTTATAATTCATTAACCATGGCTATTATACCAATATACGATGACCTGAAGATACAATCACCATTCTTGTGGTGCGGAGCTGCAGGGTCCGATGGAACAGACGATACCTTTCCAGGTATCCACCTGCGATGGGACCTGATGAAAGACTTAGGCTACCATCACATCCCCAAGGGCACGAAGGGTGAAGTTGGTTCCGGCTACAACCAAGGTAATGATTTCGTACACTTATATCGCACGCGTTTCAGTACAAAGCAAGGTGAAAACCTCGTGGAGTTTGCGCATCTTGATGAAAACAATGTCACGTACCTTGAAAATGATGAAGGGCTGATCTACCACCATTCAGGAACAGATTTCGAGAATGATATAATCGTACGCTTTCTTGACAGAGCAAAATACAGGCATATACTGAATGCCGGGCTGGACCCACTGGCTCCGGTTCAGGATTTTTTGAACAGGTATGATGGGATCATCGAAGTAGAAATTAAGGATAAGTTGATGTTTGGTTTTGAATTAAAATTCAGTTCAATCTATGGATCGGAAACAGCTCTTTTTGAAACTGTGACAACCAGCGACAGGTCTGACAGCGGCGCAATAAGTGTTGTAAAGAGAGAATTTAAAGATTCAAACAATTTGCTTTATGATGGACTAACTGCCAATGCTGAAAATATTAAGTTCTTCCGGGTTAAACAGACTGGCATGCACGAGCCTAATCAATTTATTTTTAGCACTTATGAAGACCTGTTTACACAAGTTCAAAGTGATGAAGATTGGAAGAAGATGGGAGAATTTAGCATTGAATTAGAAGATGATAATAAAGTATTTACCTGGTTCCAGGGCCAGAGTTTTACTGGTGGAAGCCTGGTGTTGAATTGGCCTAAATATAAAGATGGTAGCATGCTGGTTCCTGAAAACTATTTGGATAGGTGGTTTTTTCCAGAAGAGGGCCTTAAGTCAGTGGCACAACAATTTATAACTTTGAGCAATGTTGACCCGAGGGCAAATATCAACTATGGTACCGGTGACCCTGAAGATCCCAACTCTATTACGGTGAGTTTATTGGACATGCTGAAAATGATATCGTTGGATTATCACGCAGCCCGGATGCTTGGCCTCGGTTTCCTTGACAATGATCTCTCTGAAGATCCGAATGGGTTATTTGTGTATGCAGCGGTTTACAGCACTGAACACAATTTACCGGGCTGGGATAATAAAAGCGACAATATATTTATCACTGTTCCAACGAGCCAAACAAACTTCCGGTTACCGGTTGCACCGGAATTAAACATCAACTACGGACTTTATGTAGAAACCGATGAAAACAATCCGCCGGTATTGACAAGTGATGTCAATGGTTATTCTTTTCACGATGAATCCAGGTATATCAATTTAACCAAACAAAATCCATCGGCGCCGCAGCCTGTTCTCCCATCAATTCCTGCCAATGAGGATTTTGATGCAACCACCATAACTCAGCCTTCAGCTTATGGGATAAATTATAAGGGAGTTGCTGAAAATGAGTGGAGAAAACCAGGGCTCCTTTATGATGATGAATATTCCGATATCAACGGTTTCGAAGAAACCACTACGGTGCCCGAACAGGATACTGATACATTGTTTACACATAGAGAAACTGAAGCAGGCGTACATGTGTACTCCTCGTACGCTGTCAACATTTTTTCTAGAACGTCGGACTTAAGTAATCTAGCGACAACGAATAACACTGTTTTTCCGGTTAGGAATACGCTGCTGCCCCCCAACAATTTCGCAGCCCAATATATCCAGGAAGAGCAGCCTTTGGTGCTAACAACCCAAGCTGAGCAGAATGCATTAGCAGCATTGAATACAATCGACCCCGAGAGAGACAACAACAAAACGAGGGTTAGTTTTGAATGGAACAACTTACATAATAACGCTTTCCAATTCGCTGATAAAATAGAATTTTATTTCCGCGAAAATCCTGTTGGAAAAGTAGAAGGCCTGGTAAAGCAGGTTACTTCCTTGTCAGCTACTTATTGTGAGGTTCGTACAAAATCTTATACAATGACAAGCGCGAACCCGCCTGTTGCAATTTCACCTTCTATCCCGGTGGGGCAGGAATCAAGATATATCGGTTCGCTGTTTAATACAAGTGATGGGCAGTTTCAGGTATACCAGGTCACACAATCGGTAATTCCGGGAGAGGGTCCTATATTTGTAATAAAGAAACTTGAAAGGACAGAGATGGTGCAGGTGGCGCCGGATGAACCAATGGCAACTATACCCGTCTATTCAATGCCTGAGATCAACCATGTTTTTTTCATATTTGAAAATGTGGAAGATTTATCACAATGGTCTAAATTAACGCAGGCTGTAGACCTTGTAAACTTTAGTACGGCTACCGAAACGGTTTTCGAGGAAGATGGCTCTTCACATCCCGAAATTGTTGGTGGAATCAACGGCGTCGCGAGCATTACAGAGATAGTGGGTTCAGACGGCGGATATTCCGTTCTGTTTAACAGTGGCGTAAATCTTAATGCCCATCCTGATGCAGCAGTTAGCTGGACCAAGGGAACCGCCAGGTTTGTGATGGCCAGTTACCCCAGCAGGAAGAAAACATTACAAGTATATTCTATCAAAGAAACGACGCCGATTGAGATCATCGTATATGATCCCACCTATCTGTCGGACGTGACAGATCGCATCCAGACAGGCAATCAGCCCGTAAATTTTCATCCGGCGTACAAGGTTTACTTGGACCCGGAACCAGGTGTTTTCGATAGGAACCTGTTGATGCCTGCAGGGACTAGTAACAACAAAAAAACCTACCTGGTTGCGAGGAGCCATGATAGTCTTACAGGTTTATCATCATCATTGACTAGTCCGGCTACTATCCTGGCAAAAAATATTCAACAGCCGTTGCCACCTACTGACTTTGGAGCAAGTCAGCAATCGTCGCATCCTGATTTTTTTGATAAAGTGCACAGCACTATCCAACTAACATTTGATACTAATAACAGGGTACCCTATGGATTTGTGGTGTACCGTGCCAGCGAAATAGCCATCTTACAGGCGCTCTATAAGCAAGAAACAATAGACAATATTCTCACAACAATAGCGGCTATTGATTGGGACGAATACAGGTGGGAAAAATGGAGGGCCTTAATTGAGGTATATGTCGATGCGGAGGATCCCAACCAGTTTTACCAAGTCAGCGAATTCCGGTTTCCAAATCCTGACAATGACAGCACAATTTTTTATACCGGAGCCAATACCAGCATTCATCCCTTCCCGCTCTTTGGAACGATTCTCGAAAACAGAGAATTGATCAGAAGTGTTATAGAAGATGTTTTTATTTCTTTGACTGAAACGCCTGTTGTAATTGAATATCTTAAAACGGGTTATAAACCTTCGGCGGAAGTGCCCAAAATAAGAGATGTGATCGGCCGGTTGCTTTCTCCGTCGGATACCGCATTCAACCCCTTTCCAATGGCTGTTAAACTGCCGGGTAGCGAATTGAATATTCGCTTCAGCGATTTCACCCTGGATGTAAACGCTACCAGTATGTATTTCTATTTCAGCAGGGAGGTGTCTGTAAGTATGAAGCTTTCTGCGAGAACGCAAGTTAGCGGGCCTGTCAAACTCACCAATTCCAAACCCATGGATGCTCCAATAATACGCCGGGTGATTTCGCGGGAAGGCAACCCTGCGTTTGGCGAAGACCACTCTGTCATTTTCGAAATGAACGAAAGTTTAACGAGTGACAAAATTGAAGGGTACGAGATTTACAGGACTACAGATTTTGCCAAAACGGAATCTGTGACTCAGATGGACCTGGTTCAAACCGTGTATTTACAAAACGGAGAGCAACTACGTGATTTCTTTTACCATTCGGCGTTTCCACCTTATGGTGAAACATTGTATTACCGGCTTGTTGCCTTACAAGTACGAGAATATGTAGAATGGTGGGGAGCCATTGGCGCTTTGGTAGCGAGGTCGCATGCGAGTGACCTCGTGATGACCAGTATTTTGGATGTGTATACACCTGCAGCACCCGAAATTACAGCGACAATAGATAATACTACAACTAATGGAAATGGCGATATAACGGCACTTAACAATGTCTCATTCAGTTGGCCTCCCACCACACATAATGCAACCTATTCACTTTCGAAAATGAATAATAAAGGTCAATGGGAGTTGTTATGGTCGCAAAAATCTAATGAGCCCTTGAGTTTCCCGCCAAATGCAGATTTTGTATTGTATCCGCAAACAGCCATGCTCGAAAAACTTGATGCGGATGGGAATGTAGTGTATCATCGGTTCCGGGTCATCGTTGAAAATGCGAGCGGACTTTTTAATAAAGAAGACGCAGAAATAGTATTATAATAGCGCCAACT
>DGQJ01000384.1 GCA_002389705.1 Bacteroidales bacterium UBA4417 | reverse complement strand
TATACCCGGGGTTGTAAAGGCTATAAAAGTAAACGAATTTGTATGGAAACTGGAGGCAAAACCGGGTGTGGATATCAGGCCGAAGATTAATAAGTTTGCAGTTGAACATAAGCTGACTTTACTTTCGCTGCATCGCGAAGTGCATAACCTGGAGCAGGTATTTCAGGAACTTACCGGGAAAGGGAAGTAGGTTAGTGTGTATAACCCGGGAATTTGCAGTCTATTTTTGCTGCACTTACTGAAAACAAACAATACTTCCAGGCATAGGTAACCTTGGAAGGTTTAAAAAAAACGTCTTTTCTTTTTCTTTAAACTTTTCAGAAGATAATCAACACTCCACTTCCCTGAACCAATGAAAAAGAAAGCTGCAAAAATGAGAAGGAATAAAAATGCGTGCTCTCCATCTCCGGTTATCTGCCCGTGGTGAGCCACAAAAGCGGCTACAACCATAGTAATTATCAGCGGAATCGACACCACCCGGGTTAAAAATCCGAGGGCAAAAAGCAATCCCCCGAAAAATTCAGATCCTTTTGCGAGATAGGCCATAAGTGCAGGGAAAGGCATTCCCATCTCTTTACTCATGGATTCAGCCATTCCATTCATGATCTGGGAGTCGAAAACAACTTTCCCGTGCAACAGGATCAGAACCCCGGCAAAAGCCCGGATAATGCTCAGCATATCAATTCCATAAGGATTGACGGATAAGAAATTCTTGATCATAACTTATAAAGTATTTGATACTAAACCCCGGAAATGCTGAATATGTTTACTATTCACCACAATTTCCGCACATTTCAATTTCTGAACGATCTTTTAAAACCTGCCTCCGGAAAGCGTAGTAATATTGATTTTTCCAAATAAGCGATAAAGATTCTTCCAGCAGGTTACCGGTTTGAAAATCTGCATTTTTATCGTAACAACACGGAACTACCTTTCCATCCCAGGTAACCACCACAGTGCTCCAGATGCGGTGGCAGCGGTTGCTGGTATGTTTTGCCATTTCCCAGCTGCCGTCGGGCTGTTGCCGGTAACGCGATTTTGTTACGAGGGTTGGAATAATTGATGATGCTTTATCAAAATTATAGACCTGTACCGATTTAAACGTAAGTTTATCGATGCCCGCTTCCCTGGCCCATGCACGCACCTGATCAAGCTGGTGTTGGTTGTGACGCATTACCAGGAATTGCAGTTCGATGAATGGAACATCCGATTTCAGGGTTTTGCGGGCAGCAACCAGCCGGTGAATACCTTCAATTACAGTTTGAAAATTGCCCTGCACCCGGTACTGCTCATAGGTTTGCTGGTCGAAGCCATCGAGTGAAATAACCAGGTGGTTGAGGCCGCTTTTAATGATCTTGTCTACATTTTTATCATCGAGGAAGTGACCATTTGTGGAAGTAGCCACAAAAATATTCCGTTTACGGGCCATTTGAACCATCTCCGTGAAATGAGGATTTAAGAGGGGTTCGCCCTGGAAATAAAGTGTAAGATAAATCAGATCGGGTGCAAGTTTGCCGAGGATTTTCTGGAACGTATCCAGATCCATATTCCCTTTTGAACGTGTAAGGGTTCGCATGCCGGTTGGGCATTCGGGGCAACGGAGATTACATGATGTGGTAGGTTCAATTGATGCGGCCCAGGGAGTTCCTAATACCACAGGTTTCCGGAGGATCCTGCTCAACATGAAGCCCGTTTCGACGCTGAGCAGGTTGAAAAACCGCCGCAGGTTGAGTGAGCCGAGCATTTGCGAATAGTACCGGAGGTATTTCAGGTGGCCCACATCAATCGATTTTGGCGGTGAGCTTTTGCACCACCCTGAATTGCTGGAAGAATTCTTTTGCTATCACCCTCAGCACGGTGTAAACCGGTATTGCCAGTAGCATCCCGAGTAAGCCGGCCAGGCTTCCTCCCATAATGATGACGAAAAATATTTCGAGCGGATGGGCTTTAACACTTTTTGAATAAATTAAAGGCACCAGTAAATTGTTATCGATAAAATGCGCTGTAAGTATAACTCCCAAAAGTTTAGCCAGCACCGGTAAAAGCATATCATAAGCGCCCGAAGCGAGCGTTGCAGTTATGCCAAGGGTTAACCCGATTACTGTTCCAATAAACGGGCCGAGATAAGGGATGATGTTCATCACCCCGCCAAAGAAACCGATGAGCAACGCGTTTTGAACCCCGAAAATCCATAATCCCACTGCGATGATCATCATCACGCAGAATACCTCGAGCAATACCCCGATAAAATACCGCATTAGCAGGTTTTTGGAGTCGGCAATCACTTTCCGGGTTGCATCATGATGGTTTTCGGGAATAAACAACAGTAATATTTCTTCGAACATATTTTCATCCTTCATAAAAAAGAATGCAATAAACAGCACTGAAACCATCCCTACAAAAACGGTACCTGCCACGCTGAAAAAACTGTTAATTACCGAGGTTACACTGCCAATATTTACCAGCGATTTGGCCTTTACCACGATAAAATCCTGCAGCGTTTGCCCATGCGGAATAATGCCCAGCGCATGAAATTCGTCATCAATAAAAGTGAGCGGCCCCTGCAGGTTTTTGGCCAGCAGGCTTACATCTATTTTCGAAATGGTTTCGGCCTGGTTAACGATAAGCGGCACAAAAATGGCTATCAACCCGAAAAACATAAGCACGATCAGGATCAATGCCAGGGCTGTACCCAGCGCATGCGGGATATGCCATTTGCGGATGTGAACCTTATCGAAAAACCGAACAATGGGTTGCCCGATAAAAGAAATTACGGCAGCTATCAGCATCCACACAATCATGAACGAGAACCTCCATACCATATACCCCACAACGATAATCAGGAGGATGTAGGCAGCGTATTTTATAATTTGTTTCATCGGAATGACATTTGACAGAATACAAACCTACATGAAAAAAAGCTTTTTCACAAACACCAAATGAAAATTTCATGTCGGTGCCTTATGAACTGTTTATTCAAATTATTCACAGAGGAAATATAAACAACTAAGCCTGGCGCCGAAAACCTCAGGGCCCGGCGACAATAAAAAAACGGGCACAAAAACAATTGCACCCGGATTGCTGTTTTTTGCCATGACTTACTTTACCCAGTCGGCAATAAACAAATTAGTGTCGCGGGTGTCGTGGTTGTTGCGGTTCGATGACCATACCAGCTTTTTGCCATCGGGTGAAAACATAGGGAAAGCGTTAAAATAACTTTCGGTTGTAACCTGCTCAAGACCAGAGCCGTCGAGGTTCACTAAAAAGAGGTGAAAATCATATCCCTTGGAGGATTGGTGGTTGCTCGAAAAGATAATCTTTTTGCCGTCGGGCGTAAAGAACGGTGCCCAGTTGGCTTTGCCCAGGTGGGTAACCTGCCGGAAGTCGCTGCCATCCACATTGCAAACGCAGATTTCCATATTGGTGGGCATTACCAGGTTTTGGGCCAGCAACTCTTTGTATTCCTTGATTTCTTCAGGTGTTTTCGGTCGCGATGCACGGAAAACAAGTTTTTTACTATCCGGCGAAAAGAAGGCGCCGCCATCGTATCCCAACTGGTTGGTAACCTGTTTTACATTTTTGCCGTCGATATCGCAGGTGTATAAATCGAGGTCGCCATTGCGGGTTGAGGTAAACACAATCTTTTTCCCATCGGGCGAAACGGTGGCTTCGGCATCGTAACCGGGTGTGTTGGTAAGCTGTTTCACAATGTTGCCTTTAAGGTCGGCCACAAATATGTCGAATTCGGGGTAAATGGCCCAGAGGTATTTATGATCGGCACGCGGCTCGGGGTTAGGCGGACAGTCCTTACCACCCAGGTGTGTGGAAGCATACAAAATCAGCTTGTTGCCCGGTAAAAAGTAAGAGCAGGTGGTGCGCCCCATGCCGGTACTGATCTGGTTAGGCCTGTAGGTTGAATCAGCGGCAGCCCTTGCGATATTGAGTTCAAAAATCTGGTCGCATTTCAGGCCCCAAGCAGGATTGTTGCACTGAAAGGTAAGGTTTTTACCATCGAAGCTGAAATAGGCTTCGGCATTATCGCCTCCATAGGTGAGTTGTTTTATGTTTTTGAGGTGTTTTTCCTGGGCTGAAACTGTAACTGCAGCAAACAGCAGAAGAATAATGAGGGGAGTTTTCATACTGAATAAAATGTCTATAATTGATATAATATACTAAGCATTTTAAAGCAGGAATGTTCAACCAGAACAAAGTTTTCGGGTGATTTTATGCAAAAACTTCCGGCAACGGGAATGTGCCGGAAGTCGTGCCTTAAATCTAAAAACTAATGTTCTGCCTTGATGCCAAATAGCCGTTTTGCGGGATTCCACACTTTAATGACTACAATGTATGAGCTTGGTGTTTAGTTTCCGGTTGCTCTTTCATCTGATATTGGTAAAGGTGTTGATGCATCCGTACTTTATCTTGACAGATGATAATCATTGATTAATAATTCAGCTGAGAGGTTTAATCTGATCGTCAATTTCCGGATCATCTCAATGGTAAGTTTTCTTTTTCGGTTTAGTATTTCGGAAACACGACTCTTACCTCCAATTTCACTTACCAGGTCAATTTGTTTAAGTTGCATTTCTTCCATTCTTATTTTAATCGCTTCAATCGGATCAGGAGCTTCAATCGGATAATGTTTTTTTTCATATTCATCAATCAGCAAACCAAGCACATCGGCTTCATCGCTTTCGGTAGTTCCGATTTCAGCACTAAAAATGGTTTCAAGCCTTTTCAGCGCGTTCGTATAGTCAGTTTCAGTTTTTATTGGTTTTATTTCCATGTCAGGTAAGTTTAAATCGTGTTCGCATCTATTTTATCGTATTCAACATGAGTTCCGATAAAACTGATGAATATCCATTGTTTCCGGAAGTTGAATTTTGCCACCAGCCGATAGGAATTGCCTTTGATGTTAAAAACAATTCTACTGTCTTTCAGAACACTCGCATTAACATACGTCTGCTTAACTTCATTAGGCGTGGTCCAGTTTGAACTCATTGCCGTATCGAACCAGGTCTTAAGGTATTGTTCAGAATCCGGATGTTGTTCCCAAAAGTTTTTCAACGTACTTTTTGCAAATATCCTATCCATATGCACGAATGATGATGCAAAGATAATCATAAATTCCCAATATGGGAACATTTTGTAAAAATCATCATGTTTAGTACTGGTAACCTTTCTATTTAAGCAGCAGCCCGTTAAATAGCAGTTTATAAATTCCGGGCACCGAGCCCCTGAACTGCGGGCTGAATCCATATACCACCAGGTTGCCTTTTCCTTTGCGCATCCATACCATGGCAGCGTAGTTGCCCAGGAGTTCTTCCTTATTGCAGTAGCCGCTCAGCAGCACATGGTCTTCGGGGTAGCTGGCAATTACGCGGCGGTCCATATCGAACGAGGGCA
>DGQJ01000087.1:13216-15741 GCA_002389705.1 Bacteroidales bacterium UBA4417 | reverse complement strand
GTGGTCATAGCGCTGCCGGCCCATCCATTGTCTTCTTTATAATAGCGTGTTGCCATGTAAAAATAATTCCTGGCAAAGTCTCCCTTGTATTCATCAATGGGCTCAAATGCAATTCCAGAGTATCCCGGAGTTGTACAATATCCGACTTTTGATCCGTTTAGTGAAGTCCAGGTGGCAGATGCAACATCGCCGAAAGGGTAATTCCCACGCCTGTTATTTACATATCCATCGGTTGGAACCAAATGAAATAAATCGCTGTACATAGGTGTTTTGTCACTGAACCANNCCAGGTTTATCGGAGTACATATCCCAAACTTTGCCATTCGGTTTTTTATCAGTGGTTTTAAAACTTGTCCACAGTTGATCGTACGACACTGATGTGTGGTTATCAATAATATCGTGCAGCGCCTGCTGTAAGTCGGTGCCAATTTTACCGGTTGCTGTGCTGTAATAATTTGCCGGTGGCTGTGCTTTTGTAGTTACAAATAAAACAGTGAAAAGCAGTGAAAGTAAAGTTATTCTCATTTTTGCAATTTATTGTGAATACATGTTTATAAAAGTAGTGAAGTGAGCTGGCTGTCAGAATCCTGTGATGTTGAGTGCCAGTTTTATGGCTGCTGCGATAAAAAGAAATCCGGCCATATATTCAACCTTGAAATTATAGGCATTGTCTTTTTTTTGTATAGCTGCAACCTGTCCGGTAACAATCCCCAAAAGCAGGAACAACCCGATTAATAGCCAGTGCAGGTATGGCTGGAGCGAGAGCAGCCCTATTGAAATACCGATAAACAATGGAACTATTCCTTCGAGTAGGGCGGCAAAAAAGGTTCGCTTGTTTTCGGAATATTCATGATCAGTTTCCTGCGATTGTGCCCTGATTACCGTAAAAAGTACNNCTCAGGCTGATAAGTATATTGGTCCTCATTTCGGAACTGGCTGTTTTATAACCAGCCCAGATTCCGGTTCCGGCCATCAGAAACTCCATCAGGAAAGTGATAGCCGAAGCGTACAACCTGCGACCCATTTGTTCCTTCGAAAGTAGGAGTCCTGCATGTACAAAGGCATTCCATGAGTTGAAAACCAATGCAAGCGCCAGGATTATTATTTCGAAGTTGTTCATCGGGAAACTATTTAGCGGGGATTGAATTATGCCGGGTAAACCATGGCTGTGATTTTTTCGAGCCAGATCCGGTCGGTTTCATCAAACGAGTTGAACGATACACTGTCGACATCAAGAACAGCCATAATCTGGCCGGTGGAGCTGCGCACCGGAACCACTATTTCGGAGTTTGAACGCGAATCGCAGGCAATATGACCCGGGAATTGATGTACATCAGGAACCACGATGCTGCTGTTTTGGTTAACTGCAGCCAGGCAAACGCCCGTTCCCTGCAGCACCTGGCACGCAACCGGGCCCTGGTAAGGACCGACAATAAGCCTATCGGGGTGTACCATGTAAAATCCACACCAGAAAAAATAATCGAACTTATGGCTTAAAACTGCAGCAATGGTAGCCATGCGGGCAACCGGATCGCTGGTTTTGGTCAGTAACCCTTCCATCTGGCTGATAATGCGCAGATAACGTCCTTCTTTCTTTAATACATCCATGCTTTTAAAATAGCCGCCAAAGGTACAAAGATTACCTTGAATTATTATGATAACGATCTGAAAACAATAATTCTGAATAAGTTCGGCGCGCAAATTGTATTGTGCCATTTTTTTACATTTTGCCGAAATCAGAATCTGATAAATTGCAGCCAACCTGCAAAAACCATTACCTTTGACACATCAAAACCCTGAACCATGCATTTTACAGGAAAAGTATCATCCCGGCTGCCGCTTGCCGGAACATCAATATTTGCAGTTATGTCGGGCCTGGCCAACGAAGTGGGCGCAATAAATCTCTCGCAGGGCTTTCCTGATTTCCCGATATCGGAAGCGTTGATTGAACTGGTGAATAAATATATGCGTAAAGGTTTTAACCAATATGCACCTATGCCGGGTGTGCCGGTGCTTCGCGAAGCTATTGCAGCCAAGGCGTTTGATACGTTTGGAATAATATATGATCCGCAAACTGAGATAACTGTAACCGCCGGCGCTACCGAGGCTATTTTTTGCGTTATTACTGCCATGATACATCCTGGCGACGAAGCCATTATCATTGAGCCGGCATACGACAGTTATGCTCCTGCTGTTGAACTGAGCGGAGGTATTGTGCGTTATTCGTCGCTGCAGGTTCCTTCGTACACCATCAACTGGCCGGAGGTTGAAAGTCTGATCAACAGCCGGACCAAACTCATTATGATTAACACCCCGCACAACCCAACCGGAAGTGTGCTTTCGGCCCATGATCTGAAAGAACTGGATCGTATTACCCGCAACACAAATATTGTTGTGATGAGCGATGAAGTATACGAACATCTGATTTTTGACGGCCATAGGCACGAGAGTGTTTGTTATTACCCTGAGTTGGCTACACGGAGTTTTGTGATTGGCTCTTTTGGTAAAACATTTCATACCACAGG
>DGQJ01000087.1:11717-13183 GCA_002389705.1 Bacteroidales bacterium UBA4417 | reverse complement strand
CGGGCCTGGTGAAAAATTCGAGGTTCAAAATTATTCCTTCGTATGGAACCTATTTCCAGTTGCTCGACTACAGCGCTATTTCCGATGAAAAGGAACTGGACTTTGCTGTCAGGATTACAAAGGAATTTGGCGTGGCATCAGTTCCTGTTTCGCCGTTTTACCACGATAAACAGGATAATCATGTATTGCGTTTTTGTTTTGCCAAAACAGAAGAAACACTGGTTAAAGCTGCCGGAATTTTATGTACGATTTAAATGTAACCCTTATACAGCCCGACCTGGTTTGGGAGGATAAAAAAAGCAACCTGCTGAAATTTGAAGATTTCTTCTACCGGATTGACCGGAAAACCGACCTAGTGGTGTTGCCTGAAATGTTCAATACCGGTTTTGTGGTCGATCAGCGTTCGCTGGCTGAAGACATGAATGGACCTACAATAGCCTGGATGGCCGCGCAGGCTTCGAAACTGAACAGTGTGATTACCGGTAGCCTTGTGATTGTTGAAAACGGGAACTATTACAACCGGCTGGTATGGATGGAGCCCAATGGAAGTTATAAAATATACGATAAGCGGCATTTATTTCACCCGGGCAACGAACACGAACAGTTTTCGCAGGGCAAACAGAAACTTATTGTCGAACTGCTGGGCTGGAAAATCTGTCCGCTGGTTTGCTACGACCTGAGGTTCCCCGTATGGAGTAAAAATACCTGGAATAACGGAGTATACGAGTACGATTTGCTTTTGTATATGGCCAACTGGCCCGCTGCCCGGAGTTATGCCTACCGGCAGTTGCTTATTGCCCGCGCTATCGAAAACCAGTGTTATGTGGTTGCTGTAAACCGTGTGGGCATTGATGGAAAAGGAACAAACCACCAGGGAGAGTCAACCGTTATCGACTTTAAAGGAAAGCATATTTTTGAAATGGAAGCCAATAAGGAAGGAATTGAATCGTGCAACCTGAGTTATAACCAGCTTGCTGATTTCCGAAAAGGATTTATGGTAGGCATGGATTGGGATAGGTTTGAGATAGACAAGTGATCGCTGGGGCAAAGAAGTTTGAGTGTTCCAGCGTTTCGAAGTTTCAGTGTTTCAATGTTCCAATGTTTCAATGTCGGTGCGTAGAGGCACTACAAAGCAACGGTGTTTCAGGCTTAACTGACTGCTTTGCGCTTGTAAACCTAAGGCAGGGTTTCAGGTTGCTGATGTTTTATTTCGGATGGTGCATGTTCAACTGTTTAAATTTTCATGATTTGATATTCAATCGTCAATCATTTCCGCAACAAGCAATAACTTTGCACCCTTAAAAACTGAGAATGGACAAATATTTAATAGTAGGACTTGGCAATATTGGCGAAGAATATGCCAACACCCGGCATAACATCGGGTTTATTGTTGCCGATACCCTGGCCTCCGAACTTGGCGTAAAATTTGAAACCGACAGGCATGCATATAAAGCCGAAGCCCGGCT
>DGQJ01000087.1:2852-11676 GCA_002389705.1 Bacteroidales bacterium UBA4417 | reverse complement strand
GGCAGCGGGGGCAGCCACAATGGCTTGAATCATATTATCGAAACACTATTAATCACCGACTGGGCAAGGCTCAGGTTTGGTATTGGAAAAGATTATGCCCGTGGTTTCCAGGTGGATTATGTGTTGGGTCGGTGGTCGTCGAAAGAGGAGAAAATCCTTATACCGCGCATTGAAACGGCTGTATCTATCGTAAAAAGCTTTGTGCTGGCGGGGGCTGCCAAAACCATGTCGGATTTTAATAACAAATAACCTGTTTCTTTCGGTTAGTAAATAGCTGCCGGGCAGAAAATTTTATACTGAAATTACCCGGGTCAGGGTATCAGTATGCTTATCTTCAACCTTTATAATGCATGCCTCAACATAATCCTTCCATAAAAAAAATCTGGGACATCTCCTGGCCCATCATGATAAGCCTGGTGGCTCAAAATATTGTAAGCGTAACCGATACGGCTTTCCTGGGGCATGTAGGGGCCGTTGAGTTGGGCGCTGCTGCCATTGGCGGATTGTTTTACATCACCCTTTTNNCAGCCATCGGAACCATTTTTGATAACGGTTTTTATTTCCTGGGAGTAATGACCCTTGTTATTACCGGCATTGTGGTGTTCCTGGGGGAGCATATGCTGAAGCCTTTTATTGCTTCGGAAGCTGTTTTTCAGGCGAGTACCGTGTTTTTGAAATACCGTATTTTCGGTTTGTTTTTTGCATCTGCAGCCTTATTGTTTCGATCCTTTTATACAGGCATTGCATTTACCAAATACATAAGCATAAGTGCCGCCATTATGGCCGGGCTAAATGTAATACTCGATTATGGAATGATTTTCGGGAAGCTGGGTTTCCCCGAAATGGGTATTGCCGGGGCTGCACTGGCATCGTCAATTTCGGAAGCATGTGCACTTTTATTCTTTTTTGCCATTACCGCGCGTAAAGCACACCTCGCAAAATATAATCTCTTCAATTTTGCCCGGCCCGACTTCGGTATCATAAAAAGCACACTCGATGTTTCACTTTATATTATGATACAGTTTGTACTGTCGCATGCCGTATGGTTTGGATTTTTCCTGCTTATTGAAAAAATGGGCGAAACTTCGCTGGCAGTGGCGAATATTATCAGGAGTATTTATATGCTGCTTATGATACCTGCCTGGGCCATGAGTTCGGCTACAAGCAGTATTGTAAGCAATGCTATTGGCGCCGGATATAACAGGCAGGTAATTCCAATTGTCAAGAAAATTCTTCTGCTGAGCATGGCTATTATGCTGGTAATTTCGGTAATGGCTGCCTTTGTGCCGCATTTCATGATCTCTATTTATACCAACGATCCTGCGTTGCAGCAGGCCTCGGTTGCCTCGTATTTCGTTATTCTTGGAGCCGTATTTCTTTTTTCGGCAACCATTGTTCTTTTTAATGGTGTATTGGGTACCGGCAACACCCGAACGGGATTGGGTATGGAAGTAATTACGCTCACACTTTACCTGGTTTTTGCCTGGCTGCTGGCAGTAAAACTCAGGCAACCTATTGAGATGGTATGGCTGTGTGAATATTTGTATTCCATTGTACTGGGAACCTTGTCGTGGATTTACCTTAAATTCGGGAAATGGCAGGGGCGGATGATTTGAGAAGGNNAATGAAAGTGATAGATATTTGCTTTAGGCGGATCGAAACCACAGCAAGCGGTGACAGCCCGGAAAAACTAATACCAGACCTCCACTTTTACCAGCTTATTTATATTATTCCTATCTTTCGGCTTCCATAAACTGGTTTTTAGGTCTAATATTGCAATATGGAATGGTTTGTAATTGTTAATCCCAATGCCGGGAAACGCAAAGGAGAGAAGGATTGGCTTGAGATAGCTGCGCATTTAACTGCTGCCGGAATTGAGTTCGTAAATGTATTTACCGAGCACAGGGGGCATGCGGTGGTTCTTACACGCAAATATATCGAAAACGGGTACCGCAATATTATCGTTGTTGGTGGTGATGGCACGCTGAACGAAGTGGTGAACGGTATTTTTACCCAGGCGCATGTCCCCACACAAAAAATTACCCTGGCCATGATCCCCGTGGGCACAGGCAACGACTGGTGCCGGATGTACCAGATTCCCGGCGATTACAGGCAGGCCATACAGTTAATCACCAAACACCGGATATTTTCGCAGGATACCGGTGCTATCAAGTATATCTCAACCGATGGCAGCGAACAAACCCGCTATTTTATCAATATGGCAGGCATGGGTTTCGATGCGCTGGTAGCCAACAAAACCAACCTGCAAAAGGATAGGGGAAAAGGAAACCCGATGTCTTATTTTGTGAATATCCTCTCCAGTTTGTTTGTGTATACCAGCACCAAAGTCACCATTTTGCTCGATAACGAGAAGGTGATTTCCGATATTTTCAGCATGAGCGTGGGTATTTGCCAGTATAACGGTGGAGGAATGAAACAGGCTCCAGGCGCCCTGCCTGATGACGGATTGTTCGATCTTACTTTGATTAAGCCTATTGGGAAGTTTAAAATTATCCGCAATGTAATTAAACTGTTTGATGGCAGCTTTACGCGGTTACCCGAAGTGAGCACTTTCCGTTCATCGAAAATTATTATCCATTCCGAACCCCGGATGTTTATGGAAGCCGATGGCGAATCACTGGGACATACGCCATTTGTATTCAACATCCTGCCTCAAAGTCTTAATGTGGTCAGTGGTCTTAAAAAGTAAAATTTTGGGTCGCAACCTTCAATTTCCGAATCTGAAAGACTGATGCAAAATATCCTGGTTTAGAGTGAACTTTTGCCAGAAACGACCTGGTTTTTAAACTTCCACCCAGTCGCCCGAATCTTTAATCAGCTGTACCAGCATGGGAATAGCTTCGGTTTCAGGTATGTTTTTGTACATCACGTTTTTCCCTTTATACAGCGAAACTTTTCCGGCACCAGCTCCTACATATCCGTAATCGGCATCGGCCATTTCGCCGGGTCCGTTTACAATGCAGCCCATCACAGCAATTTTAAGTCCTTTCAGGTGATGCGTTTCGGTCTTTACCTGCTGCAATGTTTTTTCGATATCAAAAAGCGTACGGCCACAGGAAGGGCAGGAGATAAACTCGGTGCGGGTAATCCTGGCCCGTGTAGCCTGAAGCAATGCAAACGCAGTATGATAAACGGTTTTCGAATCTATTCCGGGGGCCACCGGCCAGATACAATCACCGATGCCATCAATCAGCAGGCTGCCAAAATCAATGGCGCTATCAACATGGAAACGAAGTAAGTCAGTTGTTAGATACGTGTTTTTGAGTACAAGCGGGCGGCGTTTTGCCGGGTCAAGCTTTTCCAGCTGGTTTCGCATCCCGGCAGCATTGCCCTCAACGGTATCAACGAACCTGAAAGCATGTGCCGGCAATGGATCTGGTACCGATAAGTTTTCATCAACCAGGAATTTGCTGTCATTAATTTTGGCAAGCACACCTACAGGATAATTCCCTCCAATACCTGTTGCTGCCGTGGTCTGCCTGTTTTGCCATGCTTCAGCCTGCGTTGCCGAAACTGGTTCCAGGGTTAATCCCGGGTTTCGGGAACTGTTATAACGCGCGGTTATTGCCAGTGCAACCGGAATTTCTATTTCAGGGGCACCGGTGAGCGAAACCCGTATGGTGTCTCCAATGCCTTCTTCGAGCAAGGTGCCGATGCCTGCCGCTGATTTAATGATGCCATCTTCGCCATCGCCGGCTTCGGTAACGCCCAGGTGTATCGGGAAATTCATGCCTTCCGATTCCATTTTTTGAGCCAGCAGCCGGGTTGATTGCACCATTACCCGTACATTACTTGATTTCATGGAGAATACTACCTTGCTGAAACCTTCGTCGCGACAAATCCTTCCAAATTCAAGTGCGCTCTCAACCATGCCTTCGGGCGTATCGCCATAACGGTCCATAATGCGGCTGCTCAGCGATCCATGATTGGTGCCTATACGTATGGCTGTTCCGTTGTAACTGCAGATTCTAAGCAGAGGCCGCAGCCGCTGAGCAATACGCTCAAGCTCTTCATCGTATTCCCTGGCCGACAAGGTATGTTTCGATTCGCGTTTGTCGGTATAGTTTCCGGGATTTATCCTCACCTTTTCAACAATTGCAGCAGCTACCTCGGCAGCATGCGGGTTGAAATGTATATCGGCAATAAGCGGAATTTTTATACCCCGGACATGGAGGTTTTTACGGATGAGCGCCAGGTTTTGAGCCTCGGTAATTCCCTGGGCAGTAATACGAACCATTTCGCAGCCGGCTTCGGCCAGCCTGATGGTTTGTGCCACGGTTGCTTCAATATCGTTGGTATTGGTATTGGTCATGGACTGTACCCTGATAGGGTAATGTCCGCCCAGAGGCAGATCGCCAATTTGTATTATTCCCGATTTGTATGCTGAAATCATTTTCTGCTTGGTGCTTTCAGGGTGCTGCGCTGCTGGCTTACCCTACTATTCCTTTGAGTTCAGGATCATTTTCAACCAGTTTTTTCAACGCTTCCTTGCAGAGATATTTCTTGGTTTTGGCGTAAAACTCCGATTTATAGCCCATATTGTCGGCTATTTCTTTGGCCGACATTTTGGTGAGGAACAACTTGAGTAACTTCTGGCAGTCTTCACTCAAGTTCTCAAATTGCCTTACAAATGACTGGTATTTTTCTTCATACTCAAGATGTACTTCCAGTCCTATTTCAGGTGTATCGAAATAGCGAGTCAGCTCATCCTGATTCTTGCTGGTCATACGTTTCCGTTTCAGTCGCTGCAGCCAGATGTTTTTACTGATCGAATATAAATAGGTTATAAATGAAGAACTTAGTTCAAAATTATCATCTTTTATTTTTGTTAAAATCACAAGTAATGCTTCCTGAAATACATCTTCAGCATCCTCTTCGAGGCCTGCATTGTTCTTGATCAGGTACTTGATGGTGGGAAAAAATTCCTTATACACATAGCGAATGATAAAATCACTATTGAGCCGGAGGCCTTCAACTATGGCAAAATCAGAATAGTGAATCATTTACTTGGTAAAGGTTTTTTATTCAAACAGTTATTTAGCCCTGAAAAATAACTGTTTATCATTAACAATGTAATGATTTTCAATTTATTAATACAGGTCTCCTTGGTTTTTGGGATGTGAAGGTAATAAATTTTTTAAAAATGCGATCTTTTTGTTTTTGCATTTTTCAACAGGAAATTGTTATCACTCATAAAATCAGTTTATTAGCTGTTCCTGTATTTTTTTAATACCCCGGGAATGTTAAATTTTCTTAATTTTGGAATGATGCTGGTTATCCCGAACAGGTTCATCCAACCCAGCTTAGGCACAAAAGCAGGATAGTTTGAATGGTACTTTTTTTAACCGCAGATACCTGGCTGCATTTTCACTAATTGGATTGAAATGCATTTTTTATGCTTAATCCAATGGTGCGAATACTAAAAGCCGCTTTGAACAGTTATTAATAAGCATGCAGTTTTTATTACTCCTTATGAAGTTTCCGAACCGGAGAATATTGGTATTTTTTGTACTGATATCGTCCTTTTACAGAATGCAGGCGCAAAGCGTGAGCTATAGCCAATGGCTCGATCACCTGCCTTACAAGCAATGTGTAGCAGTTGCCGAAGCAAATAACCAGGTTTTTGCTGCAACACCCTACAGCCTGGTTTATTACGATAAAACTGACAATAGCCTCAATCGCCTTAACAAGGTAACCGGGGGGCTATCGGATATCGGCATCAGCAGTATTGCTTTTTGCAGCAAACTTAATACTCTGGTGGTTGCTTATTCAAATACCAACATCGACCTGGTAAAGGGATCGGATGTTGTGAATATCCCTGATATCAAGCGTAAGCAGATAGAGGGGAATAAAACCATTAACAGCATACTGGTAATTGACAAACTGGCTTACCTTGCCTGTGGTTTTGGCATTGTGGTGCTCGATATTGAAAAGGCCGAAATTAAAGATACCTATTACATCGGGCCTTCCGGATCGCAGATCAATGTAAGAGCGCTGGCTTTCCATGAACCTGAAAATAAGTTTTATGCAGCTACCGAGAAAGGTATTTACGCGGCCGCGGCTAACACCAACCTGGCTTATTATGTAAACTGGATCCAGGATAAAACAATCAGCGGTCCAACTGATAATTTTAATCTTATTACTTCGTTTTCGGGCCAGATTTATACCAACAAATCAACCGGCAAATGGGATGGTGATTCCATGTTTGTAAAGAACGGAAATAGCTGGACGAAATTCCAGCCTAACGATCCGGTAATACGTACGTCGATGCGAGTTTGCGGCGACAGGCTGGTAGTGAGCAATGTTTACCATGTTTGCGTGTATAAACCCGATGGCTCAGCCGAAACATATTACGACTGGTATAAACCAAATGTGCATGTTAACCCGAAAGATGCGCTGATCGACAAGAATGGCCTGGTGTGGGTGGCTGACAATGAGCAAGGCATGTGGAGTATTGGCAGCGATAATATTAGTACTCAGTATTTGTTCGATGGGCCTGTTTCGATTGATGTGGCCGCTATGGATATAAGCGGTCGCCAGTTATGGGCGGTACCCGGAGGCCGCAATGCTTCTTTTGGAAACCTGTACCGAATAGCCCAGGCTTATACTTTCGACAGCAAAAACTGGAATAGTTTTAATTTTACCAACGTGCCGGAAATGGCCGAATACCGTGATGTGCTGTGCGCTGCTGCCGATCCTGCCGATGGGAACCATGCTTTCCTGGGTACCTGGGGTTATGGCGTTCTGGAATTCGATAACAATGAACTGAAGAATGTATATACCCCCGAAAACAGTTCGTTACAATTTATTAATGGCTATGGTTTCGGATATTGTCGCATAGGTGGCGTTGCTTACGACCAGTATAAAAATCTTTGGATAACCAACTCAGGCGTGCCCAATATTTTATCTGTGCGCAAATCAACCGGCGAATGGAAATCATATAACCTCGCTGCCCTGGGAAATACGCCCGATGTTGGGGGAATTGTGATTGACCTCGAAAATCAGAAATGGATGCACTGCCGCGATCTGGGTTTATTTGTTTTTAACGACAACAATACCCTCGATAACACGGCAGACGATAACATGAAAAAGCTTACCAGTGCTACCGGCTATGGCAAACTCATAGGCACGGCGGTTACCTGCATGGTTGTTGATCGCAATGGTGAGCTTTGGCTGGGATCGGACCAGGGAGTATCAAGAATCATTTCACCAGGTAATGTATTTACAGGTGGTAACTACGATGCCGAAGTGGTGCAGGTTGAAGAAGATGGTTATTTGCACGACCTGCTTGGCACCGAACTGATTACGGCTATGGCCATAAATGGCAACAACGAAAAATGGATCGGAACCGAGAAAGCCGGCGTTTTCCTGATGTCGGCCGACGGCGGCAAGGAACTGCTGCATTTTACTGAAACAAACAGCCCATTGTTATCCAATACCATACAATCCATCAAAATATCGTCTAACGGAACTGTTTATTTCGGAACCTCACAGGGCATTGTTTCGTACCAGGATTATAAAGTTGAAGCACAGCAAACGTTAGATTCGCTGTTTATTTACCCCAACCCGGTAAGGCCGGGTTACCAGGGCGCTATTTTCATCAGCAACCTGATCGTTGATTCGAACATTAAAATTACAGATGTTTCGGGGGCGCTAGTGTGGGAAACCCAGGCACAGGGCGGACAGGTTATATGGGATGGGAATAACCTCGAAGGCCGCAAGGTGAATACCGGCGTGTACCTGGTGTTTGTTACCAACCCCGATGGCAGCATGAAAACCACCGGCAAAATACTTTTTGTGCGCTGACGCATGTGCTCAACGAATCCGGTTGCGTTTAATCATTAAGAAACTGTCTGAAATTGTTAATCAATTTGGCTTGTAATGGAAAGGTCGGAAGACGGAAGTCGGAAGNNCAGAAGACAGAAGACGGAAGACCGAAGACCGAAGTCGGAAGACAGAAGGCAGAAGTCGGAAGACCGAAGACCGGAGACCAAATGAGGAAGTCAAAAGCTGATAGAAGATGGTTAAAAATTCAATCGCCATTCTCCCGCTCGCCCTTCTCCCACTCGCTCCTCACATTATCGCCCCTCACCTCTTCTAAATCAGTAAAAATAGAATTTTAGACAGTTTCTAATTCACTACTGCCTGTTTTTATGATACTCTCTACCAAAGGCATTGTACTTCACTGCATGGATTATTCCGAAACCAGCATTATTGCCCGGATTTATACCGAGCAACTGGGTTTGCAGACCTACATTGCGAAGGGCGTTCGCAAAAAAGGATCGCGGATAAAACGTAACCTGTTTGCACCCCTGTCGGTGATACAACTGGTGGCCAACCACAAGGAAGGGGAGGGGATGCGGGTAATACGCGATGCCTCCTGCGAATACCAGCTGAATGGCATTGCCGCCAGCATGGCCAAAACAGCGGTGAGCATTTATATGAGCGAGTTGCTTTCGCGCTCAGTTTCGGCGCAAATGGCCGACCCGGCGCTATATAACTATATCGAAGATGCCATATTGAATCTCGACCGGGCCACGGCCACTGTTTCAGGTTTTCCACTGGCTTTTTCGGTGGGACTTACGCAATTCCTGGGTTTCGATCCCCACAATAATTTTGATAACGAGCATACTTTTTTTGATATGGAAGGCGGCAATTTCTGCAGCCTGCCTCCCGGCCATCCGCATTATTTAACAGAACCATTAAGCCGAGGCTTTTCCGAGGTGCTCACAACCCTCAATACCGGTGAAACTGCTCTCAGGCTGAATTACAACCTGCGCACCGAATTGCTGGCTGCCATGCT
>DGQJ01000087.1:0-2823 GCA_002389705.1 Bacteroidales bacterium UBA4417 | reverse complement strand
TTAAAGTCTTTGATTTCGGATTTTTTTAGTCCTTTTCCTTTTTCGGTAACCTTAGTCACAACTTAGCGCAGCGATCTCATGAGCCACGCCAGTGGTGAATAAACTACATATAGTATTCCTTTATGATGATTTTTAGGAACACTACGGACAGTAGGGGAGTCATATCATACAATCGATTTTACTCAAACGATAATTTGAACNNAGGATTTCTTGCGGATATTTAAAGCTGTATAATTTGTTATCAATCACATTTAAGAATAATTTTTTTGATTTTAATGTTACAAATATTGCACCTTTTTCAATGTAAACATCTTCTATCTTGTTTTCAAAATAAGTATCTTTAGATACACTTGAGAATTCGATATGTAGTTTTTCAATCCTTTTATGCTCGAAATAAGTTCCGACAATAGCGCCAATAATACCTATCGCCACAATTATTATGGTGTATTTTCTTTTCATCATTAGAAGTCGTATTCGCGTGCGTCTTATTTTCTGATGCGTTCGGCAGATATTTTATAACAACAATCCACAAATATAACTCATGATTTTTAAACAATCCGTAGCGGCAAGGGAATTTATACCGCCACACGAAAGGATTCGTGCGGGAGCAGGGGAGAAAAGTTCGTGCGGCAGCACGGGGTAATTATGAGAATTGAAAATTGTTAAGATTTTTCTCATTTTAATTAATAGAGACAATTTATCAGAGTTTACCAGGGTTTTATTTTTATTTTTAGAGTAAAAGTCGTTTATAGTTTCAATCTGTATTGAAGGAAAAGCTTTTCTTATGCCATAATATAAACTATCCTGATTTTGTTCTTCTAAATTTCCTTGAGTTTCATATGCTTCCATATCTGCTAATGAACAGGTTGAGTCATCGATAAATAATGGCAATGTTCGATCTTTGAAATTGAAATGAATAGTTTCTGCTTTAATGTATTTCTTGTAAATCGAGTAATTTGAATTTCCTGAAGTAAAGCACATGGCAAAAACAGCGATACCAAAGAATACTGAGATAAGAACAAATATATTTCTCTTCTTTCTAAAAAGCATTTTAATTGGCTTTAAAATTTATATTAATTGAATTCCTTATCGCGTCTTAATTTCTGACGCATGAGGTAGATATTTTATATTTTACAATCAACAAATATAACTCATGATTTTGAAACAATCCGTTGCGGCAAGGGAGTTTATACCACCACGCGAAAGGATTCGCGCGGCAGCGGGGGGTGCTTAGCGATGTGCTTAGCGACTTATGTTATCTTTTTTCAACTAAGCGCAGCGATCAAATTAGACAAGCCAGTGGCGAATACTTTATTGATAGCATTCCTTTATGATGATTTTTAGGAACACTACGGACAGCAGGGAGTTGGGGGGCTGGCCAGGTTGATTTCCGGAATATGGAAATTATAATTGCGACTCATTTGACAAATTTAGCAAATATATACCACCACGCGAAGGGATTCGCGCGGTAGCGGGTGATTTTAGGAAGGATTCGTGCGGAAGCGGGGGAAACTGCTCTCAGGCTGAATTACAACCTGCGCACCGAATTGCTGGCTGCCATGCTCCGGTACTTCAGGATTCATATTTCGGGTTTTGGTGAAATAAAATCGGTGCAGGTGCTTAGCGATGTGCTTAGCGACTAAAGGGATTTACTTTTGAAAGCTCAATATCAATTATTTCGAATTTTTGAAACTTCGGTATCCGTGGTCGCAGACTACAGAAAGCACTTATTTGATTTTATAATTTGGAATGCTGCGGTCGGCGGTCAGGGCTTTTTAGTAGAATTGTTCTCTTTTTATCAATTTGTTTTGAACAAATATGAGTTTCAATCGCAAAGTATTAATCAACAGAAACGGCGGTGGTATCTTGTTTTCTTTCAAATAATATTCATATTCTTCTTTGTTTAAATATTTAGCAGCATCTTTTAATGAACAACTGTCATCAAAGCTTTGGTTCTTGAAATTTGAAAAAACAACTGTATTCAAATATTTTGCGCAATAAAAAACACTATCTTCATTAAATGTTTCAATGCTATTGTGAGCATAAATAATAAATACAAGCGTATCCCCTTTTATATCTTTTTTGATGCTGATGACAAAATCCAATTTGGGATCAATGTTTGATAAAATATACTCATTGACATTTTTTTTAACCTGATCATTTACAGTTTCATTTTCATCAAACATTATGTCGCGGCTGCAACTCATAGTGGTAAATACCGATATTAGAATTATATAGAACAGTTTCTTCATTTAATACCTCTTTTAATTTTGTTATTATTAATATCGTACAAATTACCCTCACAGGTTAGGTACACAGCGGGCCCCCCGCTGCCCCGCGAACTTTTCTCACCGCAGGTAATCCCTTCGCGTGGTTAGAGCAAATCCACAACAATAACATTATCCGGCAATTCAAGTTCTGCGCTATAATCTTTGTTCGCACGTTTTATTTTCTGATGCATGCAGCATCTATTTTCGTATTTATTTACCTCCGGTTCTTTATAGGTAGCTCAAAATTATGAAAATTCTATCATTCTGAAAATTCTGATTCAGACAGTTTCCAGACTACGGAAAACATTGATTTGATTTTTAATTATTTGGAAGGCTGCGGACAATTTATTTTGGACAATCCACAATTACACGATGCAAGTACTTAATTACGGCATGTAAGATGTCAATTACGGCATGTAAGACATTAATTACGGTATGTAAGACGTTAATTACGGCATGTAAGACGTTAATTACGGCATGTAAGACGTTAATTACAGAATGTAAGAGGTTAATTACGGTATGTAAGATTTCAATGTTTGACTGTAAGACGTCA
>DGQJ01000225.1 GCA_002389705.1 Bacteroidales bacterium UBA4417 | reverse complement strand
TATTCCTTTACTTCTACTTCACCTTTCAACACCATAAGCCCGTTTAAGGCCAGGGCACGCATTTCGTCTTCTCCGGGATAAATATAAACCGGAGCAAATTTGTAAACCCGTTCAATAATCAGGTTGGTAATCCATTTGCTGTGGGCAACGCCCCCGGTAAGCAGAATGGCATCTACTTCGCCTTTCAGCACCGGAACCATGGAGCCTATACTTTTGGCAACCTGGTAAGCAAGTGCTTCGAGGATAAACTTTGCCTGTTCATCGCCATTCATGGCCCTTTGTTCGGCTTCGTAAGCGCTGTTGGTGCCCAGGTATGCCACTATGCCTCCGTTACCTACAACCATTTTCAGCACTTCTTTTTCGGAATATTTGCCGCTGAAACATAAACGCACCAGGTCGCCCGAAGGCAGGGTGCCGCTTCGTTCGGGCGAAAAAGGTCCTTCTCCGTCGAGGCCCTGGTTTACATCAATTACTTTGCCTTTTTGATGTGCACCTATGGTAATACCACCACCCATATGAACTATTATAAGGTTAAGGTCCTCGTAATGTTTCATGATGCTTTTGGCATGCTGGCGGGCAATGGATTTCTGGTTGAGGGCATGAAAAATGGAAATCCGTTTGAAAAGCGGGTACCCCGATACGCGGGCTATTTTATCCAGTTCATCAACCACTACCGGGTCGGCAATATATGCTTTGGCGTTGGGCAGTGAGCGGGCTATATCATCGGCAATTAATCCACCCAGGTTGCTGGCATGCTCTTTAATGGGATGATCGTGCAGATCAGATTTCATAGCATCATTCACATGGTAAACACCCGATGCGATGGGCTTCAGCATGCCGCCCCTCCCGACTACAGCTTGTATTTTGTCAATTTCTATATCTGCTTCTTCCAACTCCTTATAAATGATTTCCTTCCTGAAATGGAATTGGTCGGCCACATGGTCAAACTGCGCGAGCTCTTCGTTAGGATGAGTGATGTTCTTCACAAAAACCGGGTTCATGTTCTGATACACGGCTATTTTGGTTGAAGTTGAACCGGGGTTTATGGCCAGTATGCGGAAGTCTTCCATTTGTTGTTGGTGGGTTATCGGGGTTTGGTTGGTTAAGCGTAAAAGTCAGCCTGTTGTGTTTTGTTTTACTGAAACTTACATTGAGCTGACTTTTATGATACCTGAACTATTTTGCCATTAAAGCGGCCAGGGCAATGGAGTAGGTTTTGGTAAGCGCACTGTCGCCGCGCGAAGTGAGCACGCAGGGAACGCGGGCACCGGCCACATAGGCAGCAAGTTCGGCACCGGCTAACTTGGTTCCGGTCTTAAAGAAAACATTTCCGGCTTCAATATTGGGGAAAAGCAAGCAGTCGGCATCGCCAGCCACAGGGCCGGTGACTTTTTTAATCTGAACCGATTCCTGGTCAATAGCTGCATCTATCGAGAGCGGGCCATCAACAATACATCCCTGTATTTGTCCGCGGTCGCTCATTTTGGCGAGTATAGCGCCATCAACACATGCAGGCATACCGGCAAGCATCTGCTCTGTGGCAGCAATAACGGCAACCTTTGGTTTTTCAACACCTATGGCTTTAGAAACACCCACCAGGTAATCGATCATTTTTATTTTTTGTTTCAGTTCCGGTGCCGGGATAATGGCAACATCAGCAATGGTCAGCAGTTTGTGATACGACGGAAACTCCATGATGGAAACATGCGACAAAACAGCGCCTTCGTTGGTAATGCCTGAAACTTTGTTAAGGATGGCACGCATATATTTATCGGTACTCAGCGATCCCTTCATCAGCAAATCAGCTTTTTTATCGTTGATCAGCTGAACGGCCAGCGTAGCAGCTTTCAGTTCGGCAGGCTCATGCAGGATTTCCATTTTACCGGCATCCATATTGTGCTCGGCACATATTTTTTTAATGAAAGCTTCGTCGCCGGTGAGCGTGGCGTCAACAATTCCTTTTTCAACGGCTGCGTAAACTGCTTCAATGGTGTGAGCATCGTTTGCGAAAGCTACTGAGATACGTTTTTTGGGTTTGCTTTTCAGCAAATCAAACATCTGTTCTAATTTTGTTATGGCCATATGCCCTCCTTTTGATTTTTATGGTTGTGATTATAACGCCAAAAATTATATAAAACCCCGGCTTTTTAGGGCTGCAAAATTAGTTATTTCCCATTCATTTCCGAATTATACTGAATAGTTTTCTCAAAAATTGTTGTATGAAAAATTTCAAATTTCCTGAATACAGACAAAAGAAAAAGGCAGAAGCATTTTCTGCCGCTGCCCTTTAGGTTTTTCATTCCTTAAAATCTGTAAATAAAACAGTTACCAATAAATGTGATTTGATTCTACCGGGTATAAAAATCAATCATTTTTTGAATGGCAGCCGAACAAACCGGGCAAAATTTGTCGCCCCTGAAAGTGCGCATAAGGCAATCGGGTGCCGGCCTGTAAATTCCTTTTGTTACGTAACCTGCACCTTCATAAACACCCAGCGGAAATGACTGGCTTTTTTCAAGCGGTGTGGGTATGGGAGTTGAAGCAGGCAGCATCCCTTTCCACTTGGTTTCGAACTTCACAAGGGTGGTAATATTGGGTTCCCAGGGTTCGAGGTTCAGCGGGTACATATCGTTAAATGAAGTAGAGCCATCATCGTATTCATCGCCAAGGGCGGCAAACCCATGCCCGAATTCGTGTACAAATATTTTGGCCGAAGAGGCATTGCTGTTAACCGAAGTATTATAATAGTTATAAATGGCGCCGCCACCATATTTGGTGCTGTTCACCAGGATATAAATCTGGTCGTAGGGTGCGTTGGCAGCAAGGTTGCGAACACTCTTGTTATCGGTTGTCATCAGGTATCTTTCCGAATCGAAAGTATAGAATGAACTGTTCAGAATGGTATTTTTGTAGACCTTATCACCTGGGATATCCGTTCCACTTTCGGCCGAAGGCGCCAGCACTGCCCTGATATTGAACTTATCCCGGTTTTTGCTGTAGGGTTCAAATGCAAACAATCCTGCAGCAAATTTGTCGCAATCGGCTTTAAAACGATCCATCTCTTTGGCCGTGTAACCTTCAGGAAGTATAACGATATCTATTTTTTTGGCCGGATCGCCCGATACCAGGGCATCGTACACCGGGTACACCATTTGCCGTTCGTCGGAAATGAAGTAACTTTTCACCTCGACCTTGTACTCAAACTTTTTCTCATAAACTCCCAGCAGGTTACGGGTGTAAAACTCAAGCCTTACATCGTTCTTCGGGAAAGGCATTATAGCGGTTTCGGTAAAAGTCCTGGTGGTTTTTTTTGCTTCATCGGTGTATTGCCATTCATCAAATAATGAACAGTACCCATGGCTGTAAATCAATTTCCCGGAGCTGGCATCGAAAGCCTTAAAATAATAGACGCCATAGTTAAGTGTATCCATCAGCGAGGTGCGTGAACCGCCCCAAAAAGGTTCTGACTTAAGCTGGTCGATAGAAAATATTTCCTGCTTGCTGTTGCCGGTATGGTAAAAATCGATGCGGAGGGTTTTGTTTAAAAACAGGTCATCGAATCCGGCAAACGACTGCAATGAAATTGCCAGGAGTAGGAGGGGAAGCAAATTTTTTATCATCGGGAAACGTATTAGATTGAGATGTCAAAAGTATAAAATGAATCCGGAATTGCAGGTTTTTATTCATTGTTTTAATGAACTGGTCCGTAAAGGGTAACAAGTTGTAATCCTGGGCTTTCAGCGCACAGAAAATTTCGGGTTAACTGTATGATATTGTGAACAAAACCATTTGTACCCTTGTTTATTTTCTGAAAGGCAATTAAAAATTGTTTTATTAAACGCTGTTTTATTGAGCGATAATAAACTATACCTGTATTAATTGAAAGAAGAAGTGGAGACCTGTAACCACACTAAAACGGGGCGCAACCGAAAAGCCAGATGAGTAGGATCATATAACAATCGGGATACCATGAAAAAAGCTATACTATTGTTTGGAATGATTTCTTTAACCGTAGCCGTTTTCAGCGCAACGGTAAACATTACCAACTCCGGTTTTACTTTCAGCCCGGCGGCTGTTACCATTAACCTGGGCGATGACGTGAATTTTCAGCTTGGAGGCAGCCATAACGCCGTTGAAGTAAGCAAGACAACCTTCGATTCCGGTGGAAACGCCCCTTTACCGGGTGGTTTTTCGCTGGAATTTGGCGGTGGAATAGTTACTGCTGATAAGCTCACAGTAGGCACTCATTATTATGTATGTTCACCTCATGCTTCGCTGGGAATGAAAGGCACTATCACTGTACTGAATACAACCGGTATCGCACAAAATGAACAGAAAGACGGGATAACCGTTTACCCGAATCCTTCGAGCGGGAACTTTCAGCTCAGGATTAACAATTCCAGGCTGAGCAAGGAATTTGACCTTGAGATTTTCAACGTGGTCGGGGCAAAAGTTTACAGTAAATCGGAGCTGGCACAGCAGCATGTTTTCAGTATTAACGCTGCCGATCTGCCCAAAGGCACCTACATCCTGAAATTAAATGATGGTGAAGCTGCTTTTTACAGGAAGATCGTAATCAGGTAGTTGCAAACTGGACTCGTGAGACCTGGTTCTGAAATATACAATTGGGAATAATGCAGGTTACTGGTTTTTGCCTGGCAGAATAGCAGGCATACCATGTGAATAAAAAAATAATTAATTAACAGAATGTCAGAACAGGTTAAAAACAGGGTGACCTCCGAAGAAAAATGGGTCAAAATAATTGCTCCTTACCGTAACGGCGATACGCTTCACAGCTGGTGGCAGGTTATAAACACGTTTGTTCCATATGTTGCGCTTTGGGTACTGATGGTGTTCAGTTTGCAATATAGCTACTGGATTACGATTCCGCTTATCCTGGTTTCGGCAGGTTTCCTGGTCAGGTTGTTTATTATTTTCCACGATTGCGGGCATGGCTCCTTCTTCAGTTCAAAAACGCTGAGCGAAACCATTGGTTTTATTTTGGGAGTTCTTGCTTTTACGCCTTATCACCGCTGGCATCATTCGCACCTGCAACATCACCGCACGGTTGGTAACCTCGATAAACGTGGTATTGGCGATGTATGGACCCTTACGGTCGACGAATACCTGGCGCTGCCAAAGCGTAAACAGCTTGCGTACCGGATTTTCAGAAATGCAATTGTGATGTTTGCACTCGGTGCGCCCTTACTTTTCCTGGTTGGCAACAGGTTTACGAAGAAAAGCTTTACACGGAAAGATAAAATCAGCGTTTATGCTACCAATGCCGGAATTGCCTTGCTGGCTACCACGCTGTGCCTTACCATCGGCTGGAAAGCTTACCTGCTGATACAAATTCCGGTCATGTACTTTGCTTCAATAGGCGGGGTTTATCTTTTTTACCTGCAGCACCAGTTCGATGGCACTCATTGGTATACCGAACAGGAGTGGGATTTTAAAACCGTGGCATTGCATGGAAGTTCGTATTACAAACTCCCGAAGGTATTGCAATGGTTTTCGGGCAATATCGGCTTTCACCATATTCATCACCTGAGTTCCAAAATCCCGAATTACCGGCTCGCGAAATGCCATGCCGAAAATGAGCTTTTCAGCAACATCAAACCCATTCCTTTCCTGAAAGGCTTCTCGTATGTCAATTTGAAATTATGGGATACTAAAGCGGGCAAACTGATACGATTTAAAGACCTGAAAATAGCCAGGGCCTGATACTGCCGATCAGGTGGTACCTGGGCCAAACAAAATATTAGACATTTTCTTTTCAGATGCCGGTTTACACGAACCGGCTTTTTTTTGCAACCCTATATTGCAATGCACTGAAGGCCTGGTTTATTGATACCGCATTGCATTCAAATCATTCACTTTATAACTCCGACAGTTAGTGCCCCGGCAGACTTTATAAAAAATTTTAATAAATATGTTTTATTTTTAATTCCTGTATGAAAGCAATTTATACCTTTATCCCTCGAAAAAAGCTAAAATCCGTTGTTATGAAAAAAATATCGCTGATAATCCTGCTGGCACTTACATCAGTATGGGGTGTATTTGCCGGGCCTTACTCCGACCTGCTGAAAAAAGCCGGCGACAAAAAAAGTTACCCGGGGTCGAATGTGCTGGTAGTATTCGACAGTACAACGGTTAAGATGATGGAGACCGGTCTCAGCCATTCTTTCATCCATCGCCTGTACAAAGTGCTTACACCCGAAGGTGCAAAAAGTTTGTCGGTGATAAAATTTGATTACGATCCGCTTTCGGCCTGGTCCGAAATAAGGGGTGTAACGATTTATCATGCCGATGGAACCCAAACTGCAGTAGATACAAGCAAGGTCCTCGATTATCCGCAGCCTGCCCGTGCCATATACTGGGGCGCCCGCGAAAAAATGATAGAAATCGGCCGGCTTGAACCCGGCGATGCCGTTGAAGTATATCTTTACAGAAAAGGTTTTACCTATGCGCTGCTACAGGGCGGGAACGACGACGACAGGTACATCCCACCGATGAAAGGCCATTTTTATGATATTGTTCCTTTTTACAGTACCGATCCTGTGATGATAAAGGCGTACCAGATCAGTGTACCCGACACCAAAATTCTGCAGTATGAGGTGTATAACGGCGAAGTTGGTTCGAAAATGTGGCGCAGCGGCGACAGGCTGGTGTACACTTTTACAAAAAAAGATATTATGCCGTTCAGGGGCGAACCGCGCTCGGTTGACCCTTCGGATGTAGCCACCAAATTATTGATGAGTACCAGCCCCGACTGGAAATCGAAAAGCACCTGGTTTTACAATGTTAACGAGGAGTATAAAAGTTTTGAAGCAACTGACGATATCCGCGCGAAAGTAAAGGAACTGCTGAAAAATGCACGCACCGAGAACGATTCAATTACCATACTCACCCACTGGGCCGGCGACGAAATTCGTTACCTGGGGGTAAGCATGGGCAAAGGTGAAGGTTATACCCTGCACCGGGGCGAAATGAACTTTACCGACCGCTGCGGCGTGTGTAAAGATAAAGCCGGCATGTTGATTACCATGCTCAGGGCAGCAGGCTTTGAAGCATATCCGGCAATGACTATGGCCGGCTCACGCATCGATTATATTCCGGCCGACCAGTTTAACCATTGTGTTACGGTTGTAAAAAGCAAGGCCGACGGGCGTTATCATTTGCTTGATCCCACATGGGTGCCTTTTACCCGCGAGTTGTGGTCGAGTGCGGAACAGCAACAGAATTACCTGATGGGTGTACCCGAGGGTGC
>DGQJ01000331.1 GCA_002389705.1 Bacteroidales bacterium UBA4417 | reverse complement strand
TCAACCTGCATAACCGGGACTTCAGGCTTTTGCTTTAACCACTTCACACCCTGCCAGTACACGCTTTCGAGCGTCCGTACCGTGGTTGTCCCTACCAGGGTTATGTGTTTGTTTCGGTAATCAAGTACCTGCCTGAGCAATGTTACAGGAACTATCACCTGCTCGTGGTGCATCTGGTGATCCCCAATGGTATCGGTACTTACCGGCTTAAAAGTTCCGGCACCCACGTGCAGGGTTACAGCGCTGGTGGAGATGTTTTTTGTTGCCAGCGCCGATAAAACTTCGGGTGTAAAATGAAGACCGGCTGTGGGAGCGGCTACAGAGCCGTTATTGCGTGCAAAAACAGTCTGGTAACGCTTGTTGTCGTTTTCCGAAGCTTCACGCGCAATATAGGGGGGCAATGGAATTTTGCCAAAATGCTCAAGTACCTGGGCGAAAACCAGGTGTGCTGGTGTCCATTCGAAATGGATATAAAAAGTTGTTTCGTCGCGTTCTGTCAGGCTGGCTGTTAATTTTACTGGCATTCCATCAATTTCGCCGGCTAGTTCCAACGGTCCTGTTTTCCACCGCCGGGCATTGCCAACCAGGCATTTCCAGGTACAATGCTGCTGCTGCTGAAAAGCCAGCTGGATATCATTGGTAGGTTCTACAGGCTCGAGGCAAAAAATTTCAATCTGCGAACCGCTTGGTTTCCGGAATAATAACCGTGCACGTACAACCCTGGTTTCGTTGCTGATCAGCAGGCTGTCGGCGGGTAACCTGCCGGCTATATTGGCAAATATATCTTCACTAATTGTATTTTCCCTGCAAATCAGCAGCCGCGAACGGTCCCTTTCAGCCAGCGGGTATTGCGCTATTTGCCCGGCAGGTAAAGGATAGTCAAAATCTTGAATGCGGATATTGCGGAGTGATTGAATCATGATTGTAAATGGTTAAGTGAGGCAAAATTAAAGCTTTTACCGTTAGTGCCCCACGCTACAGAATCTTAAATCCGGCCGGCAATACTGTAATCCTGATTTAGTGCTGAGTTGCAGGCTAGCAGTTTCTATCCCGTGAATGATTTGTAAAACAGTTCTTTTATTTATACCCCAGATATGTTTTTTTGCAGGTTGGCGGCACGATTAACGTTCCCGCTTAAAAAAAATCTGGTAACCGGAATATTCAGGAATTTTGTTTCGTAACTTTATATATAGTTTAGTGAAATGTGTTTTGCCCGGATACAGGGGTTCACATTCCGGCATTTATTTAAACTTTGGGGATAGCATTACCTTAAACCATCGGTTTATAGCTTAATCAAAAACTAAGTTGCTTTCTGCACAACATATCCCTTTAGGTATTTACCAGTTTTTCAGTTACTTCTTACTCGGCTCCTTGTTGTTTTCGCGCACTATCCCGTGTCCGGGAAATAAAACTCTGGTTCAATGTTAGTCATACTATAATTTGTCAAATCATTTCAAAAACCAAAGTCATGAAAACTCCAGCTGCCCATTTTAGGAATTAGCTAATGCTTTTTATGTTCTTGTTCATAACAGGAAACCTGGCCGTTTATGCGCAAACTACACTTCCCGATAGCGTGATTTTTCAAGGGTCGAAAATGGATATCGGCGAAAAATTCCGCAACAGCGGGTTCCCCAACCCTGCATCCTTTGGCCATTATACCATTAATTCATTTTTCGAAGAACCAGATGGCACCGAACACCTGGCCTATGTTGACAACTACAAACTTTATTATTTTAAATCGACCGATGATGGTGCGAACTGGGTGAAAGAGCAGGTAATTACCTCGCACGAAGGCGACATACGCAACTGTGCTTTAACAGTTGATACCAACGGTAAGGTGTTTATTGGAATTACCGTGAATAATAATTTCAATTATGCGAATCCATCAGCAACTGCCTATGGCTCGGAATGGTATTTTGATCTGTACTGCATGAATAATAAAACCGGGAGCTGGGTCAAAGAGCTTGTGAGCCAGCACTCGGGTAATTCGGGCGCTTTGGTCGAGGGTTTATTTGTTGATGCCGGCAACCATGTGCACATGATCGCAAATTATTATGGGTGGAGCAGTTACGGCGGCAAGGCCTGGGAATGGGTCCGGAATGCAAGCACCAATACCTGGGGCACTGCAAAAACAATCGTTCAGTTTATGGATACGCCGGTCGACAGGTTTATTAACGACTCCTATTCAATTGTTAACGACCGGCAAGGAAATGTCACCATTGTTATGTGTCGTGAAACAACCAATACCACCGTTTCGAAACCTCGCTTATTTTATGTCCGGTATAATGGCACAAGCTGGTCAGCACCGGTTACAATCACCGATTCAATTGCTGTTGCATGGAACAGGTTCGATGCTTGTGTCGATCCCGGTGGTGTTACCAGCATCGTCTATCTGAAGAATACCAAAACCAGTATGCCGGAACTAAAAATTATCAGGGATTTTCAGCCACCTCAATCGGTTTCACTCCAGCTCGCGCCAACCGATACGCTCAATTATTTCAGGTTACATTGTAATTCAAAGGGACTATTTACGATGTATTTGTACCTGAACAGGGTTAAAAATACAAGTACCCAGGTAACTTTCAGCCATGATGCAATCCACTGGAGTGATCCTATACCGATTCCCGATGATATCAAATCATTTATAGGTGGGGTGATTGCTAAAACGGATACCAGGCGCGGATATTTCACCGATTACTGCAAACAGGTAGTAGCTATTGCAGGTCCCCGTACAACGCAGCCCTATGGCCCCGATGAATTATACTATGGAAGTCTCAAACTCCTTGAAAGTCCGGTCGGACTAAATGCCGACCTGATTTCATCAAAAATTATTCTGAAACAGAATTATCCCAATCCATTTTACAAAACCTCAATCCTTACCTGGCAATTGCCCAGAGATGCGCATGTGGTATTAAAAGTCTACGACCATATAGGGTGCGAAGTAAGAACCCTTGTGAATTGCAATCAGCAGAAGGGAGAACATTTCATAAAGTTTGATGCTGAAGGACTGCCGGGTGGTATTTACATTTATCAGCTTCAGGCAAATGGAAAGGTTATAACCAAGAAAATGATTTACTTAAATAAATAATTTTTCAAAAAGGAAAATATATGAGAAACCTGTACTTGCGATTAATGGCTTTTGCCATTGTTAATCTCGTTTTTACAAATTTGCTGAATGCCCAACCCGGGTGGTTTTTCCAGAATCCAAAAGCCGAAGGCAATGTTTTGCGATCGGCTAGCTTTGCGGATAAAAACAAAGGACTGGCCGTTGGTGAAAAAGGCACCATACTAAAAACTACTGATGGTGGTGCAAGCTGGGTTAAAATTGCAAGTCCGACGACAAAAGATTTACATGGAGTGAGTTTTAGTGATGCCGGCCATGCTGTTGCCGTTGGGAAAAATGGTTCAGTATTACAATCAAATGATGGAGGGAATAGCTGGGAAGTAAAATCAGTAAATGTTTATCCGGACCTTTACCAGGTAAAATTTCTCAATGCCAGTTTTGGAATTATTACGGGGGATGCGGGGAAAATACTTCGCACTACGGATGGAGGACATACCTGGACACCGCAACCAAGCGGATCGTTCAGTCGACTGAATGCGGTTGATATTATCGATGAAAATACAGCAACTGCCGTTGGTAGCAATGGAACCATACTCCGAAGTACTGATGGCGGGCAAACCTGGAATCCCCAAACCAGCCCTATCAACCAGCAGTTTTACAGTGTCGCGTTCTCCGATTCCAACACCGGAGTTATAACAGGCTTTAACGGAACAATTCTCTTCACATCAAACGGAGGAAATACCTGGGATGTTTCGCCCCAGCAAACCTATAGTGAAATAAACGGAGTGAAGTTTTTTAGTCCGGCTAAATGCGTGGCAGTATGCAGTGGCTATGCGATATTGCTTTCATCCGACAGCGGGAAAAACTGGGAAACAGTACAAAATTATTATTATCCTGATGGGGGTTATGATGTATGTATTCTAAGTGATAGTACTGCAGTTTCGGTTGGATATGGAATTGTGAAAACATCCGATCAGGGGAATACCTGGCTGGCCCAATCGGGCGGAATAGATGTAGGTTTTTATGGGGTTTGTTTTACTGATGTTAACCATGGAACTGCAGTGGGTGCCCAGGGAGCAATTTACAGAACT
>DGQJ01000030.1 GCA_002389705.1 Bacteroidales bacterium UBA4417 | reverse complement strand
CGGTCAGGGAAAAGTGCCAGGTCGGTTTCCCTGATTGATTCCTGCATGCCTGTTTCAATAATACCTGGTGCAAGTGCAACTATGGTAGCCGGATAAGTTTCGGTAGTTTGTTCTAATCCTGCTACCTTGGTGAGCATATCGAGGCCGGCTTTAGAGCTGCAATAAACGCTCCAGCCGCTATATGGGAAAAATGCGGCTCCCGATGATATGTTTAGGACTACTTTGGGTATTGCATAACGCTCAGTACGTTTTATAAATACCGAAGTCAGAATCATGGGGGCAAGCAGGTTCAGGTGAAGATGTTTCTCCGCCCTGGAAAAATCAGTAGTTTTCAGTGGTCCGACCGGTTCAAGCATTCCGGCATTATTAATCAGCGCAATGCGATCCTGCCCGGTAAGTTTTATTTTATTGAAAACTTCCTTAATAAATGCTTCTGCTTCGGCTGCCTCACTCAGGTCGGCTTCAGAATAATACAGGGGAACATTTAATGAGGAAGCAAGCTCGGTCAGATCTTCGTTCATGGTCCGCGATACGGCGAAAATGGTGTTTCCGGCAGTAATCAGTTTACGGACTATGGCTTCTCCTATGCCGCGCGAAGTTCCTGTAACTATGTAATAGTTCATGTGTTATTATTTTATTTTTTGCGGATCACATGGAATATGCCAGATTGATCATAATATCATCTTCAGTTGGTGATTTAAACTAATCATGGCCATTTCAATTAAGTACCGGTTAAATTTTGTGATGATTGATGTGAAAACGTTATTCATGTATGCGGCTGTAAATATACAAACAACTGAACATATCAGATGTTTTTCATGTTCATTAACCACAATTATTACACAGTATTAAAGCCATTGCACCAATCAAAAAAACTTACGTTTAAATTAGATAGAAATCATACTATGAATAATGCAGTTTTTATTTTCGACTATCCTTCCAATGAGCCGGTCAGGTCGTACGCACCCGGCTCACGCGATCGCAAGGACCTGCAGGCTGAACTCGACAGGCTTAGCTCCACTCAACTGGAAATTCCGTTGATTATCGGCGGGAAGGAAGTATTTACCAACAATACCGGTACCGTCACCATGCCTCATGACCATGGACATGTGCTTGCCCGTTACCATAAAGCAGGAGAAGCGGAAGTTAAAATGGCTATTGATGCTGCTTTAAAGGCCCACCGGGAATGGGAATCATTTTCCTGGTTCGAAAGAGCTTCGGTGACGCTTAAAGTAGCTGAGTTGCTATCGAAAAAATATCGGATGCTCCTCAATGCTGCAACCATGCTCGGGCAGGGAAAAAGTGCCTACCAGGCGGAGATTGATGCCGCATGCGAAACCATCGATTTCCTGAGGTTCAACGCGCATTTTATCTCTGATATTTATAACGAACAGCCACACAGCGATCCGGGAATAATCAACAGGCTCGAATACCGCCCGCTCGAAGGATTTGTTTTTGCTGTTACACCTTTTAATTTCACTGCCATTGCATCCAATATAAACATGGCACCTGTTATTATGGGCAATACCACGGTGTGGAAACCTGCAACCACTTCTATCCTTTCCAATTATATCCTTATGCAGGTGTTTAAGGAAGCGGGTTTGCCCGACGGCGTAATCAATTTCATCCCCGGGCAGGGCTCAGCTGTTGGCAACCAGGTGATAGCCCATAAATATTTTGCCGGGCTTCATTTTACGGGTAGCAATGGTACTTTTAATAAACTTTGGCAGCATGCATCGGCAAACCTGGCAAATTACAGATCCTATCCGCGGATTGTCGGCGAAACAGGTGGCAAGGATTTTGTACTGGTTCATCCCAGTGCCGGGGTAGACGAGGTTGCTACTGCACTGGTTCGCGGCGCATTTGAATACCAGGGGCAGAAATGCTCTGCAGCTTCAAGAGCTTATATCCCTGAGAGTTTGTGGCCGGCAGTAAAAAGCAGGGTAGGTGAGATACTGGCAGAAATTAAGGTTGGTGATGTAAGAGATTTAAGCAATTTTATGAATGCAGTGATCGACGAGAAATCGTTTGACAATATTATTAACTACATTGGCAAAGCCCGCAATACCAACGATGCTGAGATTGTTTTCGGAGGAACCGGCGACAAATCGAAAGGATATTTTGTTCAGCCAACCATCATACAGGCCTATGATCCGCATTTTGTAACCATGACCGAGGAAATTTTTGGACCGGTACTAACGGTTCATGTATACAAGGACAAGGATTTCGATCAAACCGTTAAACTTGTTGACGAAACATCACCTTATGGCTTAACAGGCTGTATTTTTGCCCAGGACCGGGGTGTGCTGGTAAAGGTAGCCGATGAGCTTAAATATGCTGCCGGTAATTTCTATTTTAACGACAAACCCACCGGGGCCGTTGTAGGGCAGCAGCCATTTGGCGGATCGCGGCAAAGCGGTACAAACGATAAGGCCGGAAGCCACCTGAGCCTGCTGAGGTGGATCAGCCCAAGAACCATCAAGGAAACGCTGATTCCTCCAACCGATTACAGGTATCCTTTTATGAAGGCCGATAATTGTCATTAATATACTGTAAATTTGCCGGCCCGTCCGGCATCTTTCTTTTATAGATTCGAATAACTACATTTTCATGGAACAACATCGTAACGGTAAAATCCTGGCCTTGCTTTTTACCGGTGTACTAATGGGTGCCCTCGATATTTCAATAGTAGGACCCGCCATTCCGGCCATTGAACAAACCATAAGGGTAGATCACAAACTTTTAAGCTGGATTTTCAGCATATACGTACTTTTTAACCTGGTAGGGGTTTCATTCCTGGCAAAACTTTCGGACCTATACGGGCGTCGGAATATTTATATGCTCTCTGTAGCAATATTCGCGGTTGGATCTGCAATTGTGGCCCTTTCGGATAGCATATCTTTACTTTTGCTCGGAAGAGCAGTACAAGGATTCGGGGCCAGCGGCATTTTCCCGGTGGCTTCGGCAGTAATCGGCGATATATACCCGCCCGAAAAACGGGGCCGAACGCTGGGAATGATAGGTGCGGTGTTTGGTATAGCTTTTATCATTGGCCCGGTTATAGCTGGTGTACTTATGCTTTGGTTTAAATGGAATGTTTTATTTCTCGTAAATCTCCCCATTGCGGCAGTGGTAATATTTTTCTCCTGGCACCTGCTTCCATCGAAAAAAAGCACTTCCAAACCCCATTTCGATTGGATCGGTATGGTACTTATTGCGCTGCTGCTGGCTTCGTTTGCATTTGGGATAAACAATATTGAAGCCTCCGAAGGAATGCGAAGTCTGTTGTCATTTTCTGTATTTCCTTTCCTGCTAATCACATTGGTTACACTTCCTGTTTTTATTTATTTCGAAAAATGTTCGCCTTCGCCTGTAGTAAAAATTGAACTTTTTGATATCAGACAAATCCGGATTGTGGGCCTGGTTGCATTTGGAACAGGAATTATACAGGCTGTTACTATTTTTATTCCGGAAATGGCCGTTACAGTTTTTGGGGTTTCGACCTCGAAAGCCAGTTTTATGCTGATACCTTTTGTAATTGCTATCGCCATAGGTTCGCCGGTGGCAGGCCGGTTAATTGACAAAATAGGCTCCAGGGCAATTGTAATGACAGGCCTTTTACTGGCTGCTACAGGGCTGGTGCTGCTTTTTATCGATGCTTCATCGAAATACAATTTTTATTCGGCCGGTATCCTGATGGGACTTGGTTCGGCCATGTTACAGGGATCGGCTTTGCGTTATATTATGCTTAACGAAGTAGTAGTTTCCGAAAGAGCGCTTGGCCAGGGGATTATCACCTTGTTTACCAGTACCGGCCAGATGACAGGCGCCACGTTGATTGGTATGATCGTAGCCTCAGTTTCGATGAGGTTAGAGGGGTATTCGCGGAGTTTCCTTGTAATAGCACTTATAGCCCTGGTAGTGATGGGCATAAGTTACAGGCTTAAAAGCCATAGCCAGGAATTGGCACATGCATCAGCAGCCAATTCAAATGAATAAAATTGTAATGCAATAATGATACAGGCAATGTGCTATCTTTTGGGGCTAAAGTTTTCAACAACAAGCCCCAATATGTTGATAACTTCCTATTTATGCCGAAATTTATTTTGGTACATTTGCTTAAAAAGCCTGAAAATTAATTCATAATATTTTCTTAATACAATTGCTATTGGAGAAAATATTAAAAAAGGTACCTTTGCGCCACTTTTAAGGGGCGTAAACATAAAATTTCGATGTGTTTTGCCTGTAACAACCGTATATAACCAAATATAAAACGCCAAATAATCAATTAGTTAACCAAATCAACAACCCATGAAAAAACCAAAACAATTTATGCGAAGGTTCCGCTGGCAATTTTTGCTTGTGGCCACCTTTCTGATGTCAGTTTCGCTTACTTTCGGGCAGGTAACCACATC
>DGQJ01000157.1:15811-18001 GCA_002389705.1 Bacteroidales bacterium UBA4417 | reverse complement strand
CGGTCTTCCGACCAAACGATTTACGAGTTACGATTTACGAATTACGATTGGAGAGCTGCTTCCGTCTTCCGACTTCGGTCTCCCGACCAAACGATTTACGATTTACGATTTACGAAATACGATTGAAGAGGTACTTCGGTCTTCCGACTTCGGTCTTCCGACTTCTTTCTTCACCCTAGTAGTCAGCTACCCTTGCCTAATACTCTGGACTGAAAGCGTTGGTTTCGGTTTCGCTCACTTTCGGGTAGTCGATGGAGAAATGCAGGCCGCGGCTTTCCTTGCGCTCGATAGCCATTTTTACAATTAATGTTGCAACTTTTATCAGGTTTCGTACTTCACAGATTTTATCGATCAGCACCGATTTTTTGTACAGTTCTTCAGTCTCGCGTTCGAGGGTGCTCAACCTGTCGGCGGCCCTGCGCAAACGAAGGTTCGAGCGTACAATTCCCACATAGTTGGTCATAATTCCCTGCAACTCCCGCATGGTTTGGGTTATAAGTATCATTTCTTCATTCATCACGGTACCTTCGGCATTCCAGTCGGGGATATCAGTGCACAATGAAATATGTTTCAGTTTTTCGGAAGCGTCGATACAGGCGCGGTGCGAATATACCAGCGATTCGAGCAGCGAATTGCTGGCCAGCCGGTTGGCCCCGTGAAGGCCGGTTGATGAACACTCGCCCGATGCGTAAAGGTTTATGATAGAGCTGCGCCCCCATTCGTCGACCTTTATTCCGCCGCAGGTATAATGCGCTGCAGGCACCACGGGAATCATTTCCCTGGTCATATCAATACCTATGCTCAGGCATTTGGCATATACCCCGGGAAAATGATCTATAAGTTTATTGCGGTCGAGGTGGCGGCAATCGAGGTATAGGTGATCTTCGCCGCTTATTTTCAGTTCGTTGTCGATGGCGCGCGCCACTATATCGCGTGGGGCCAGCGAGAGGCGTTTGTCATATTTATGCATGAATTCGTTGCCTTTGCGGTCCTTCAGTATGCCTCCAAAACCGCGTAATGCCTCGGTGATCAGGAACGAAGGTTTTTCGGCGGGATTATACAGCGAAGTGGGATGGAATTGAATAAACTCCATTTTTTCGATATCGCCTTTGGCACGGTACACCATGGCAATGCCATCGCCGGTGGCAATAGGTGGATTTGTGGTGGTGGCGTAAACATTGCCGGCACCGCCGGTTGCCATCAGGGTTACTTTTGCCAGTATGGTATCAATGCTGTTGTTGTTGCGGTCGAGCACATAAGCACCGTAACAGGTAATATCGGGTGTGCGCCGGTTCACATACATGCCCAGGTGGTGCTGGGTAATGATTTCGACTGTGAAATGGTTTTCGAGTATTTCGATGTTTTTGTCTTCGCGGGCCCGGGCCAGCAATGTTTCTTCTATTTCGAGGCCGGTCTGGTCCTTATGGTGCAGCACCCTGAATTCCGAATGCCCGCCTTCCTTGGCCAGGTCGTATTGCCCGGAGGCATTTTTATCAAAACTCACCCCAAGTGCAATCAGTTCTTTAATGCGGTCAGGGGCTTCGGTAATGGTGATACGTACTACATTCTCGTCGTTAAGTTCATCGCCGGCAATCAGCGTGTCCTGTATGTGTTTTTCGTACGTGTCGGGCGTATACATTACGGTGGCAATGCCGCCCTGGGCATATTTGGTGGCTGTTTCTTCAGCGCTGGTTTTGGTAACAATACAAACTTTGCCGAATTTAGCCGCTTTCAGTGCAAAGCTTAGCCCGGCAATACCTGTTCCTATAACCAGGAAATCAACTTCTCGTCGCATATTTTTAAAATGAGCTGCAAATTTAACAATTAAGAATGGTATTTGGCTCGTAAGTATATGTATTCGTTTTTTTTCTTCTTAATTTTACCTTTCTAACCACTTTAGCATTAGACCTCTTTGTTTCTGATGTTTTAATGTATGAAATAAATATAATTGCCGCACCTGTAAATAATTAATGATATTTTAACAAGCATGGCATATTCTTTGTCTGCAGGCAAAGCAGTCGTCCGGTATAAATAAAAATAAACAATCAATTCTATGAAACCTATTCTTCTTCTCCTTGCAGTAGTATTATCATCTGTATGTTCAGCCCAGCAGGCGCAGTCGCCCGACACGAAAGTGAGCAGCGTTACCTTATTTCTTTCGGGCGCGCAGGTTACCCGCACCGCCCAGGC
>DGQJ01000157.1:0-15691 GCA_002389705.1 Bacteroidales bacterium UBA4417 | reverse complement strand
GAAAAAGGAACCACTACCCTCGAATTGAAATCAGCAGCCGACTTTTTCAGGGCCCGGTTTACCGAGCTCTCGGAAAAACGTCTTTCGCTGGGCCGCAAGGAAGAATTAATCCGCGAAGAACTCAACCGGGTTAACGATCAGCTGGGAGAAGCTTCGCGCGTTGACGTAACGCCTACCGGCGAAATTATTGTGCAGGTGATGACCAAAGAGCAGCTGTCAGCAAAGTTCAGGCTCAGCTACCTGGTGCGCTCTGCTTCGTGGAAACCCGAATTCGACCTGCGCCTCGATGATATATCACAGCCGCTCGAATTGTCGCGCCGTGCAAAAATAAGCCAGAACTCGGGCGAGGAGTGGAAGGATGTGAAACTTACCCTTTCGACCGGCAACCCGAACGAATCGGGAACAGAACCAAAGCTGATGCCCTGGTATGTCGGGGGGAATTACAGTACTTACCTGAACCTTACCAATAAAACCGCGACCGAACCCAATCGCTCAGTGGTTGAAAAGCCGGTTACCGGTACTTCTTTCCGGGGGACTGTAACAGGAAGGGTTTATTCGGTTGATGATGGCAGCGCTGTGCCTGGCGCATCGGTTATTATTAAAGGAACATCAAAAGGAGTTCTTACCGATGTAAATGGCAACTACACAATTGCCGCGAATTTGGGTAATCAATTGCAATATTCATTTGTCGGGATGAACACGGTTACTACGAGTTGCGATAACCCGGTAATAAATATTGGTATGCAGACAAGTAGCCAATCGCTGGATGAAGTAGTAGTAACTGCATATGGTATTTCCAGGGAGAATAGAGAACTGGAACCTGCGCCCATGGCTTCGAAACGCGCTGCTGTGCAAAAGCCATTGAACCTCGACATTCAATCTAACGACCAGTCGCAGGTACGCTCCGTTAAGGAATATACTATTGCCATGCCTATGAGCATGCCTTCGGATGGAAAGGAATATAACCTGGTGATTGGCGGCGAATCGGTGAAGGCGGAGTACGAATTTCATGCTGTGCCTAAGCTCGACCGCGATGCCTTCCTCATTGCCAGGATTACCAACTGGCAGGATTATGATTTGCTCGATGCCACCGCGGGTATATTTTACGAAGGCACTTTTACCGGTAAAACCCGTCTTTCGGCATCGCTGGCAACCGATACGCTCGATATTTCACTGGGCCGCGACAAATCCATACTCATTGAGCGCAAAAAAGTTAAAGATTTTACCAGCAGCCAGTTGCTGGGATCGAACCGCAGCGTGCAACGCGCCTGGGAAATAAGCCTGCGCAACAACAAAAAGCAAGCTGTGAAACTTGTGGTTTTCGACCAGTACCCGGTAAGCCGCGAAAAGGATATTGAAGTTGAGCTTGCCGATAATGGCGGCGCAACTGTTGATAAAGAAACCGGCATGCTCCGCTGGGAAGTTACCCTCGAACCCGGGCAGCTGAAAAAACTGAAATTCAGGTACACCGTGAAATACCCAAAGGAACGGATTATAGTAGTGGAGTGAAAAGTGTAGCTTCGCTTCGCCCGCACTAGCAATGAAGAGAGAAAAGTTCATTAAGCCTGGTGCTATGGTGCTTGGTTGAACAGTGTAATCGCTGGTTTGAAATCAGTGGTTTTACTGATATTTCCTGTTAGCAAGGTTAAGAATTGTTAAACCCGCTGGTTAAGAGCCTTCCTGGTGTAATTTTGCTATAACTGACAGATTACATCCTTAAATTAAATATTATGATATCAAATTCAAGCACATTCACTAAGATTAATCAATGGGCGCGTAATTCAATGAGCCTGAAACTGGTGGTGATCGGGATTTTTGTCCTGATTCTGCTTATTCCATCCAAGATGGTGCAATCGCTTATCCGTGAGCGGGAAACTACCCGGAACGTTGCCATTTCGGAAATATGGCGTACCTGGGGCGACAGGCAGGTGTTGGCCGGTCCGGTGGTGAGTGTGCCTGTGGTTTCGGCCCGGGCTTTACCCAACGGCACTTTTGAATCCTCAACACGTTTCCTGCATTTCCTGCCCGAAAACCTATCGGTAACCGGCGAAATAACTCCGGTTATACGCTACCGCAGTATTTACGAAGTGGTATTATACTCGGGCAGCCTTTTAGTAAAAGGCAATTTCATGCCGCTGGTGCCCAAAGGCCTCAATGTGCAGGCTGCTGATATCCGGTGGGATAAAGCGTATGTTACTTTTGGCATTTCCGATATGAAAGGCGTAAAAGAAAACATCAACCTTGCCTGGAATGATTCAGTGTTCCGAATGCAGCCCGGTGTGCCTGTGCACGATATTATCAAAGGTGGGGTGAGCTACCCGGTGGCCATTGACCCGGCTATCAGTAACAAATTCAGCTTTAAATTGCAGCTGAACGGGAGCAGGCTGCTGGCTTTTATGCCTTTTGCCTCCGAAATGAATGTCGAACTGAAATCGACCTGGACTAACCCTTCCTTCGAAGGAGCTTTTATTCCGGCAAATAAACAGGTGACCAAAAAAGGATTTTCAGCTTCGTGGAAAATCCTGGAACTGAACCGAAACTACGGACAGTTCGGCCTCGATAATTTTATCACTACCGGAGAACAGGCAGCAAAAGGAATTTATGAGTCCGATCGCATTTCGGCCGACAATCCTGAAGGCGTTTTTGGGGTAAATTTTATAATGCCTGTCGATCAGTACCAGCGCACCAACAGGGCAGCAAAATATGGTGTGTTATTTGTCATCCTAACATTTGTAACTTTCTTTTTCTTTGAGCTGCTGCGTAAAAAGTATGTGCACCCGCTCCAATACCTGATTGTTGGCTTTGCCATCATGCTTTTTTACCTGCTGCTTTTGTCGCTGGCCGAATACCTGATCTTCGACCTGGCCTATGCCATTTCGGCTGTAGTTGTTACCCTGATGGTGATGCTTTATGCGGGAGCCATTTTCAGCAACCGCAAATACGGCATTATCGTGGGGCTGATATTGTTTATGCTCTATGCTTACTTCTACACCCTGCTGCAACTTCAGTTATACTCACTGCTTTTTGGCTCCATCGGCATGGTGATTATATTGTCGGTAATTATGTTGCTTACGCGGAATATCCATCGCGAGAGTGTTGCTGCAGAGGATCAGCAAGTGTAAAGGAAGTATCCACATAATAAGAAAAGCCCTGCCATCAACTCAAACTGGCAGGGCTTTTTAATATTCAGCAGATGACACACTGTTACCAGTGATAAAGTTTATGATAAACCCAATAGCACCTTCACGGGATCATTGCCTTCGAAGAGCATAAGCGCCGGATTTTCGAGCAGGTTTTTAACCATAACCAGGAAACTGACCGATTCGCGGCCATCAATTACCCGATGATCGTACGAAAGCGCGATATACATCATAGGTGCAACTACCACCTGCCCGTTTACAGCAATAGGTCTATCAATAATATTATGCATGCCCAGGATGGCACTTTGAGGCGGGTTCAGTATGGGTGTCGACATCATTGAACCGAAAACTCCGCCGTTGGTAATGGTAAATGTGCCGCCTGTCATTTCGTCGAGCGTAATTTTATTATCGCGCGCCTTGCCGGCAAGTTCCTTTATTTTCAACTCGATGTCAGCAAGTGACAGCGATTCGGCATTGCGGATTACCGGTACCACCAACCCTTTGGGAGCGCTTACGGCTATACCAATATCTGCGTATTTGTGAAGCACCAGTTCGTCGCCATCGATCATGGCGTTTACCTGCGGGAATTTGGCCAGCGCAATAGTTACGGCTTTGGTAAAAAACGACATAAACCCGATACCCACGCCGAACTGCTCTTTGAACTTTTCGTTGTGTTGTTTTTTTAGGTTCATGATGGCGCTCATATTCACCTCGTTAAAAGTGGTGAGCATGGCTGTTTCGTTTTTAACGCTTACCAGTCGTTCCGCCAGTTTCAGGCGCAAAGTCGAAAGTTTTTTCCGTTCCTGCTCGCGCGAAGTGGCAGTTGCCTCCGGCTGATAGGTCGGTACCTGCTGCGGTTTGCCTTCACTGGCGTTCAGCACATCCTGGCGTGTAATGCGCGGGTGGCCCAATTGTTCCAGCACTTCGCGGCCGGTGAGTTGTTTTTCCTCCATTATTTTACGGGCAAGGGGCGTAATTTTGATGCCCGGCTCATCGGCTGTTTTCGGGTTTTCCTTCTGAACAGTCACAGGTTCCGGTTTCACCGGCTCCGGTTTCTCCTTTACTTCGGCCTGCTGCATTGCAGGAGCGGCAGCGCTGCTGTCGATACGGGCAATTATGGTGCCTACACTTACGGTTTCACCTGCTTCGACCAAAATAGCAACGGTTCCGGCGGCTTCGGCATTCACGGTAAGAGTCGCTTTATCCGAATCAATTTCGGCGATCTCGGTATCTTTAGCCACGTAGTCGCCGTTTTTCACCAGCCAATTGGCTATCTGAACTTCGGTAATCGATTCACCGGGGGTTGGCGCTTTAATTTCTATAATCATATTTATTATTTTCTTTGATTCAAAATGCCTTGCTGTTTACCATGCACTGCACGCTGCATTTTATAAAAACCTCTTTCACACTCTCTTTATCTTACACCTTATACCTTATACCTTACTCCTTACACCTTACATCTTACGCATCACATCTTCCATTNNGGAGCGCAAAGCATTTTGCAGGTTTTATTCCGGTTTTCGCAGGTACAGTCGCCAAAGGCCTTATCTATAATTTTGGCCTGCCGAAGCACGTGCAGCCTGGGCGATCCTGTAGCCGGGCTTCCGCTTTCGGGGCGGGCAACCAGCAACAGTTTTACACCTTTAAATTGCCTGAGCACGAACGACCATGCACCCATATTTGCCGGTTCTTCCTGCACCCAGGCAAACGTAGTAGCATTGGGATATCGTTTGATGATTTCGTGCAACTGTAATAACGGGAACGGATAAAGCTGTTCAACCCGCACAAATGCAATATTGTTGTGGCCACGTTTTCGTCGTTCGGCTACCAGGTCGTAATAAACCTTTCCATTGCAGAAGTTTACACGTGTAACTTCCGATGGGTTCGCCGTATCATCGTCAATAACTTCCTCGAAACTGCCTTTGGATAAAGCAGCCACCGGCGAAATGCACTCGGGATGCCTGAGCAGGCTTTTGGGCGTGAAAACCACCAGTGGCTTACGGAAATCGCGGCGTACCTGCCTGCGTAACAGGTGAAAGAAATTGGCCGGCGTGGTGCAGTTGGCAACCTGTATGTTGTTTTCGGCGCATTGCTGCAGGAAGCGTTCCATGCGTGCGCTCGAGTGTTCAGGGCCCTGTCCTTCATAGCCATGCGGTAGTAACATCACCAGCGAGTTCATCACCCGCCACTTTTCTTCGGCGCTTACCAGGTACTGGTCAATAACAATCTGGGCGCCGTTCATAAAATCGCCAAACTGTGCTTCCCAAATGGTAAGCGAGAATGGCGATGCCAGCGAATATCCATATTCAAATCCAAGTACGCCGTACTCCGAAAGCGGGGAGTTGTAGATATAAAAAGGAGCCTGGCTGGCGCCGATGTTTTGCAACGGGGTATATTTTTCTTCCGAATCCTCCATGGTAAGTACGGCATGGCGATGCGAAAAAGTACCACGCTCCGAATCCTGCCCGCTTACCCTCACCGGTATTCCTTCCTGCAGCAACGATGCATATGCCAGCATTTCGCCCATGGCCCAGTCGACAGTGCCGCTTTCAACAAACATGGTTTTGCGTTCTTCCATCAGGCGTACCAGTTTTTTGAAAAAAGGCTTGCCATGAGGTAGCGAAGTAATCTTCTGCGTGAGCTCAAGCAGCAGGTCGAAAGGTACGCTGGTATCAACCGGTTTCAGGAAATCGACTTCGGTGGCAGGATGCAGGTTGTGCCACGAATCCTCCAGGAAAGTAATGACACGCGCTTTTTCATCTTCTTTCGATTCGAGCAGTTCCTGTTCCAGTTCTTCGAGAAAACTTTTTTCGATAGCTGCAGCTTCCTCGGCGGTAATGGCGCCTTGTTCAAGCAGTTTGTTAATGTAGATTACCCTGGGATCATCGTGTTTTTCAATAATCTTGTACAGGATGGGTTGCGTAAAACGGGGTTCGTCGCCCTCGTTGTGGCCNNACGGTATACACCACGGCTTCAACATCGTCGGCATTTACATGAAATATGGGGCATTGGGTGGTTTTGGCCACATCGGTGCAGTACACGGAGCTGCGCGCATCCAGGTAGTTGGTGGTAAAACCAATCTGGTTGTTCACAACCAGGTGAATGGTACCTCCCGTGGTATAACCTTTAAGTTCCGACATCTGCAGCGTTTCGTATACTACGCCTTGTCCTGCAATGGAAGCATCGCCGTGGATAACGATAGGTACAATATGATGGTTTTCGCCCTGGTATTCCACATCTATTTTACTGCGTGTAATACCTTCAACCACGGGGCCAACGGTTTCGAGGTGTGAAGGATTGGGTGCCAGCGAAAGACGCAGCGTTTTCCCATCGGCGGCAGTGCGTTCCGACGAAAACCCCAGGTGGTATTTTACATCGCCCAGCATCGACTCATCCTCCAGCATCTTGCCTTCAAATTCGTTGAAAATATCCTGGTAGGATTTGCCCAGCGTATTGGCAAGTACATTGAGCCTGCCGCGGTGCGGCATCCCGATAATAAATTCGCCAATGCCTGTTTCTGCGCCTTTATTTATTATGGCATCCAGGGCCGGGATCAGGGCTTCGCAGCCTTCGAGCGAAAAACGCTTCTGCCCGATGTATTTTTTATGGAGGAATTTTTCGAAAAGAACGGCCTTGCTCAGTTGCTTTAGGATATGCAATTTCTTTTCGCGGCCGAAAGCGGGTTCGTTGCGGGTATGTTCCATCCGCGCCATAAGCCACTCATGGATTTCGGGCCTGCGGATATACGCATATTCAACGCCTATGCTTTGGCAATAAGTTTTTTCGAGATGCTCAATAATGGCATTAAGGGTGGCATCGCCGATCCCGATTTCGCCGCCGGCTTTAAACACCACTTCACGATCAGCCTCCGTGAGGCCGAAATTGTCGATATGAAGGGTAGGGGAGTATGTGCGGCGTGTACGTACCGGGTTTGTTTTGGTGAATAAATGTCCGCGTTTGCGGTATTCATTAATCAGGTCGATGACCTTAAATTCGTCGGGTTTCATATCCGATTGCGGTACGATTTTGCCGCTGAATTCGAAACCCTGGAAAAATCTGCGCCAGCCTATATCAATACTTTCAGGATCCTGTTTGTACTGCCGGTATAATTCTTCAATTGCATCGCTGCCGGCATTACTCAGAAAGGACAACTCATCCATAAATGTTTTTTATCAGAAACGTTTTCAAATTGGTTATGTTCAGTCAAAATTAGCAAAATATTAACACAAAGGATGCGTATTTCGAAGATAAAGCACAAATTGAAGGTTTATCTGAAACCATATTTATTCAAGCCTTTGGTAGCCGCTTTAAGCCCGGTTGTTATATCTTTACTTTTATTATCTTTGTGAGTAACATCTGGTAGTATGGCAATCGGCTCATGGAATGCCTTTGATTGATTCGCGTCAGCCAGCCGTTTATCGGGATCCGGTTCGTTTAAAAATTTGAAATAAGTCGAAAAATGCATAAAAATCATGTACTTGTACTGGCGTTTCTTTTGATATGCGGTTGCTGTGCGGCCCAAAAAAAGGTATTTGTCACCGTGAAGGCAGGCACTCGGTTGCTGGATGTGGTTCCGTTTGCCGAAAGGTACCGCTACCCGGCATTTATAACGGGTAAGGTTTATTATAAGTCGGGTACATTTTCCGATGCAAAGCTGAATTACAACCTGCTTAGCGGCGATATGGACTACCTGCAGGCTGCAGATACACTGGCCATTGCCAATCCTGCCGACATACGCATGATTGTTCTGGCAGGCGATACTTTTTTTGTCGACAAGGGATATCTTGAATTAATGATGGACGGCAAAGTGCAGGTTGGGCTTAAAAATTTTTACCAGCTGAAGGATGTGCTGAAAAAGGACAGCTATGGTTCTGCCAGTTCAGCCTTCGCCACCGAATCGTATGGTTCGCTGCAAACACAGGGGCAGGCCGTGAAACTTATCTCGAGCGAGGACCGCGTTTTTGAAAAAGTGTATAAATATTATATTGCCACACCCGGAAGCGGGTTTATGGTTTTTAACAAAAAGAAAGTGTTGCAGCTTTTCCCGCAGCAGGAAGCGGAAATAAAGGATTATCTTAAAAAGAATAAAACCGACTTCGATTCGGGCGAAGACCTGCTCCGGCTTGCAGCATTTTTGCAGACCTTGTAATTTGTCAGCATTAAACAAAAAAGCCTGTTCCGAAGAGCAGGCTTTTTATTAATTCCGCTTTTATCTGGTGAAATTATGCCGGAGAAATTGCTTCCACAGGACAAACATCAGCGCAGGAACCACAATCGGTACAAATATCAGCGTCGATTTTGTAGATATCACCTTCAGAGATAGCTTCAACCGGACACTCGTCAATGCAAGTTCCGCAAGCGGTGCAGTCGTCAGAAATAACGTAAGCCATTTTTTTAGAGTTTTAAAATTGAGATGCAAATATAAGTAGTATTCTTTATATCATCGAAATTAAAAAATTATTCGCCGGTTTTTGTCGGCTATTTTCAGTCTTCGGGACCGGTTTGTCTCGAATCAGCTAATTTCAATATGTTTTTAACGTAAAGATATACAGTGATATATGATTCAGCAAAAAATCCTTTTTAGAATTTATATAAATAAGATTTCAAGGGTTAGGGTTGTTAAAAACTTATACCTTTGCAGCGTTATTCACTCAAAAAAAACATAAGCATGAGCGATCAAGCAAACTTCATCGAGAAAGAAGATGTTGTTGTAAAATTCTGTGGCGATTCGGGCGATGGTATGCAACTTGCAGGTACACTTTTTAGTGATGCTGCAGCGCTTCAGGGCCTCGACCTGGCTACATTTCCCGATTATCCTGCCGAAATCCGTGCCCCGCACAACACCATTGCCGGTGTTTCAGGCTTCCAGGTACACGTGGGCAGAAAAAAAATAGACACTTCAGGCGATTTTGTCGATATCCTGGTTGCCATGAACCCGGCTTCCCTGAAATCGAACCTGAAATGGACCCGCCCGGGGGCTACCATTATAGTGGATGCCGATGCCTTCGATGAGGCCGCCTGTAAAAAAGCAGGTTACGAAACCAGCCCGCTCGAAGACGACAGCCTGAACGGCTACAACCTGGTGAAAGCCCCGGTAACCATGCTCACCCGCAATGCCCTGCAACCGCTGGGCATCGACAATAAAAATGCCGACCGTACCCGTAACGTATTTACGCTGGGTATTATTTATCATATTTTCAGCTGGAGCCTCGATTCGACGGTTAACTATTTCAAAATAAAGTTCAAAAAGAAACCTGAAATGATTGAGGCCAATAAACTGGTTCTCGAAACAGGTTATAGCTACGCCGATACGATTGAAACACTGGCATCGTCGTACCATATTTCGAAGGCCAAAATGCCTGCCGGCCGCTACCGCAATATTACCGGTAACGTGGCTACAGCATGGGGTTTCCTTGCTGCTGCCGAGCGCTCCGGACGACCTTTGTTCCTGGGTTCGTATCCCATAACCCCGGCCACCGAAATCCTGATCGAACTTGCAAAATATAAATCGCTGGGTGCAAAAGTATTCCAGGCAGAAGACGAAATTGCAGGAATCTGCTCCGCCATTGGCGCAAGCTATACCGGTTCGCTGGCACTTACCACCACTTCGGGTCCAGGTTTATCGCTCAAAAGCGAAGCCATCGGGCTTGCGGTAATGACTGAGCTTCCGCTCGTTATTGTTAACGTTCAGCGTGGCGGGCCTTCAACCGGTTTGCCGACCAAAAGCGAACAGAGCGACCTCATGCAGGCCTTGTTTGGCCGCAACGGCGAGGCTCCCGTGGTAGTAATTGCTGCTTCCACCCCGGCCGACTGTTTCCACTTTGCTTACCAGGCTGCTAAAATTGCGCTTGAGCACATGACCCCGGTTATTTTACTTACCGACGGATCCATAGGCAATGGCTCACAATTGTTTCGCATACCCAAGGTGGCCGATCTGCCATCCATAACACCACCATTGGCTGAGCCCAACGATAAAAATTATAAGCCATACAACCGCGATCCTGAAACCTTTGTAAGGCAATGGGCTATTCCCGGTACCGAAGGCCTGCGCCACCGCATCGGCGGTCTCGAAAAAGAAAATGGATCAGGTAACGTAAGCACTGATCCGGCCAACCACCAGCTGATGACCAACCTGCGTGAAGCCAAAATACAGAAAGTGGCCGATTTTATTCCTGAACAAACCATTTTCGGGGGCAAAAAGGGCGATTTGCTGGTTGTGAGCTGGGGCGGAACCGGCGGAACTACACAGGCTGCCGTTGAAGAAATGCAGAAGCAAGGCAAAAAAGTGAGCCTGGCGCATTTTAACCACATCATGCCATTACCCAAAAATACATACGAAGTATTGGCTGGTTTCAAGAAAATTATTGTTTGTGAACTTAACAGCGGGCAGTTTGTTAACTACCTGAGAATGAAAGAACCCGACTTTAAATACAGCCAGTTTAATAAAGTTATGGGGCTGCCGTTCACGGTAACCGAGTTGGTAGCTAAGTTTAACGAAATGCTTTAGGAGGTAAAATTATGTTCGAATTTCCAGATAAAACCATTGAACGATCGGCTGTTGAACTCAACAAAGCTGATTTTGTAAGCGACCAGATGGTAAAATGGTGCCCCGGTTGCGGTGCGCATGCCATTTTAGCCTCCATCGCCAACGTGTTCCCTAAAATTGGTTACCGTAAGGAAAATTTTATGATGGTTTCCGGTATCGGTTGCTCATCGCGTTTTCCTTATTACGTGAATACCTACGGTTTTCATGGTATCCACGGAAGGGCCAATGCCATTGCCTCGGGCGTTAAAATCGCCAATCCTAACCTCAGCGTGTGGATTGCTACCGGCGACGGCGATTCCATGGCCATTGGCGGTAACCACTTTATTCACATTATCCGCCGTAATATCGACGTAAATATTGTGATGTTCAATAACCAGATTTACGGGCTAACCAAGGGTCAGTATTCACCGACTACGCCAATGGGCAGTGTTACCAAAACCTCGCCCCAGGGAACCATCGAGCACCCCTTTAACCCGGGCGAACTGGTACTCGGTGCACAGGGAACTTTCTTTGCCCGTGCCGTGGATACCAACGTAAAACTGATGACAGAGGTGATGTTCGAGGCTGCACGCCACGATGGAACCTCGGTGATTGAAATACTTCAGAACTGTATCATTTTTGCCGATAAAACCCACCAGGCCATTACCGACAAGGAAGTACGCGACGATGCACAGATACACCTGAAAAACGGGGAGCCTTTGATTTTTGGCAAAAACCGCGATAAGGGTATCCGTCTCAACGGCACCCAGCTTGAGGTGGTAACCATAGGCGAAAACGGGATTACCGAGGACGACCTGCTTGTTCACGACCAATACCAGCAGGATCCGGGTGTGCACCTGATGCTTGCCAAAATGTACCCGCCGCATTTCCCGGTAGCCTTGGGCGTTATCCGTTCGGCCATGTATCCTACCTACGACGATCTGGTTGAAGACCAGATTACCCGTGCCAAAAACACCAGCAAAATCCTGTGTGTGGATGACCTGCTTAACAGCGGCGATACCTGGGAAATTAAATAGATTGAGAAGTCGGAAGACCGGAGTCGGTAGTATGAGAAAAATCTCATTTTCACCCCTAATCAGTCTCCCTTCATCAATTTCGAATTCCCTATTTTATTACTAATGATATCTTTTTAAGCATCAAAGATTGTCATCAAATAATTAAGGCCCCCGGTTTTTCGGGGGCTTTTTTTATGTTTTCTGTTTGTCCTCATATCCTCACATCTGCCCAAGCGTGCAAAGCAATTTCTGACTGAATAAAATAGCCTGCACTTTTGATAAAAAACCTTATTCTTTATTAAACCTTAGTAGTAAAGTATTCAAAAAGGTCTTAACCTTATTCCCTTATTTGAGTTCCAGGTTGTCTGATTTTAATGAATGTGGCTGCTGGATTTCGTTAAGTAGGGTCATAAGGGAATAAGGTAAAGTAAATTCAGGGATTTTTCTGGTTACTAAGGTTATGCATGGATAATAAGGTTTAGTTCAGATATATTTCATCTTGATGGAAGGCTAAATTCAAGACAACTAGTATAACAAATAGTATTTGCCTTTTGCCGCCTGGCTATCATTTCTGGGAAATGTTCTTTGATTGGTTCATGTTGATCTGTTGCAAGAAACATTTTCCAAATAGTTTGAGCAGTGTGCAATTACGGAAATTCAACCTTCTCTTTTAGGCAATCCTAGTAATAACGGATTAAGTCAGGATTTTAAATTTATTTCCTTATTTTGGTTTCAGGGTCTTCTGATATTCATGAAGAAACTCATTGTATTCTTCTTCAAAGGTTTTTGTCCGATGGTGTTCGGGTTGATTTAAAATATACTGACAAATGAGATCAATGTCTTTTTTAGAAACTGAAAAAGCGGAGGCCGACTGTTGCCATGTAAACTCACCTTGACAAAGCTTATTCTCATTGATAAAACGTGCTGAACTGTTAGCAATTACAGTTGCAATATGCTCTTCACAAATCGCTGGTGAGCGGGAAATCAAATAATGTACATGTTCCGGATTGGCATAAATGGCATACATCTTACAATTATTATTGTTTACTATTCCGGTAATATACTTTTCAATCCTTTCACGGTGTTGAAGTGAAATGATTTTTTGTCGCTTTTCAGTTACCATTACAAAATGGGTGTAGAGGTTATTGTATTCTATTTTCATATATTTAAAAATAAGGGAATAAGGTTAGGTAAATTTAATGATTTTTCTGGTTACTAAGGTTAGCAGTGGAAGATAAGGTTTAATTCAGATACGCTTTATTTATGCCTCAGGAGAGAAAGATGTCCCGGACTATAATGCAGTAACTAATAGAAGTCATAGAAAAAGAGTTAAACCAGATTCTATGCATTGTGCGTTCGTTCCTGCAGGTGGATGCTATAAAATTGCACAACAGCAAAAACAAACAGGTACTTTGGCTTGTCCTGTATGGTCATTATTTTCACATTACTTTTCACAAATGGATTATTGCCGGGGCTTTTTTATGTTCATTTTGTGATTATTCCCGGGAATGATGAAAGGCGTTATCGACTACACGACATGATTTCATGCGCGTTATTAAATTTTCTCCACGTCTCCGCGCCTCCGCTGCGAAAAAAGCCAACACGCTTTTAATCGAGGAATGGTAATCTTATTTATTTGCCCTCCGCGCCTCTGCGCCTTCGCGGTAAAAAAAATCCAATACTCTTTTCCAAACATGAATAGATAAACTTTTTATTCATCCTTCGCGCCTCTGCGCCTCCGCGGTGAAAAAAAGCCAGGACCCAATTCACTTGCTTCAACTTGTTGTATTCCCAATTCATCCCAACTTAAACTACCCGTTTTCACTGCTTTTTCAGTGATTTCCTGCCTGTTTCATTTTATTCTTTTATATTTGACTGTTCATATTCCGCTTTCATGAAGATCAAACTCAACAGCATTATCAAATTCTCAGTTACCCTGGCGATTCTTTTATTCCTGTTCTGGAAAGTGGAATTTAATGCCAAAGGTTTTGAAGACACACTCAGGTCGGTGCGCCCCGGTTACTACCTGCTCTCGCTGCTGGGCGTTATTGCGGTGCTTGGCATAAAAAGCTACCGCTGGCGGTTGCTGATCCGCAACGAAGGTTCGGAATATTCGGCGTACAAAGCATTTGGCGCATACATGTCGTCGGATGCCATTGGTATTGTTACCCCCGGCCGCATTGGCGAAATAGCCCGCCTCTATTATGTGCGGCAGGACACGCCCATCAGTTTTTATTCGGCTTTTAAAACCATCGTGTCCGACCGCATTTTCGATTTTACCATGCTTGGCTGGTTTGGATTAAGCGGGATGCTGTTCTATTTCAAAACATTCGGCGATTACCCCGGGCTGTATTATGCCCTGGGGATACTGGCACTTTTTATCCTGGGATATGTTTTTGTGATTCAATTTCTTAAGGTGATTTTGAAATTCAACCGCGTTCGGCGATTCCCGGTCATCAGGTTTATTTACGAAAGTTTTGTTGCCGTAACCGGTAAGCGGGCATTGGGCATGTGGGCCATTACCATCGCTGCATATTTCATGTATTTCGGGTTTTCGTGGTTTATTATGATTGCCCTGCATTTAAACCCTTCGTATATCGACGTGGTTTTTATCATGAGCATTATGAGCCTGAGTACCATTATCCCTTTGTCGGTGGCAGGTTTCGGAACACGCGAAGCCACGCTGGTATTGCTTTTCGCGTATTATGGCCTGGCCAGCGAAACCGCCATTTCATTTTCGCTGATGCATTTCACCGCGTTTTTTCTCTGGGGCGGACTTATCGGGCTGGTTTTCTGGCTGCTGATGCCTATATCACTGCAACAGGTTAAAGATGATTCGAAAAGCATTTTCCTGCTGTTTAAACCCGAAACTAAATGAAACGGGCTATTAGTAATAGGTTTAAATATAAGCTTATTTTGAAATTGTTTGTAATGATTTGTCATGAGCTCTATTATTACTCGTTAAATGCTCCTAAATTTGTAAAATCTAATGAAAGCGAAAAAATACTTTTGAATTTGTTTACTTTGTGGTAAGTGGTTCATTCATTAATTCTTGTATGAGTAAATGGTTTAACTTTAATTGGAATTCTCTTCTAAAATCAGCTGTCCTTCTGGTTTTTCCAACCATTTTCCTGTTTTTCGCTTTACCATTTAACCGCACACATTTCGGTAACGATCCTGAATATGCTTACTTGTTGAACGGTATTAATATCGGCATTCTCAAACCTGTGGGGCATACAGATAATCCAGGTACGACTGTTCAAATTTATAGTGCAATAGTATTGCGATGTGCTTACTTAGCTCAGCCAGATAAAAGTGAAGGATTTCAGAGATTTATACTTCGAAATGCTGATCAGCATATTGAACTTGAACGTAAAGTCCTGATTGTAATAAATGGAATCGTAATACTGCTTTTGGGTATTATTTCGTTTACCATGTTGCGCAATATATGGTTTAGCCTGCTTTTACAAATCATGCCATTTACTTCGACCAATCTTACCGAACATATATTTACAAAAGTTTCACCTGAGCCAGTTTTGTTTATTGTTACTGCTGCTTTGGTTTTGCTCATTTTCAGTTATTATTTCAGTATAAATAGAGATGAAAAAAAATATGCATTACTTTTTGCACTTGTTGGTGGTTTTGGGTTAGCAACCAAGGCTACATTTCTTCCATTGATATTAATCCCATTCTTGTTACTAAGCAACTTGAAGTTACGTAAACGGTTTCTTCTGTTTTTGGGCTTGTTTTTTATCGTCTTTACACTACCGGCTGTACCACAATACCCGCACATGGCTAAATGGTTCCTGTTACTTTTGACACATACAGGTACTTATGGTGGGGGTGAAGTGGGGATTTTCAATGTTACCGAATATGTGTGTAACCTGGTTAAAATTAGCTTTGTAAACCCGATGCTTTCAGTTACTTTATTTATTTCGGCTTTAATTATATTTTCAAAACTATTAAAATCAACTTTTAAATCAGAATATAAAGCCAACCCAGGTTTCAGA
>DGQJ01000163.1:11411-11532 GCA_002389705.1 Bacteroidales bacterium UBA4417 | reverse complement strand
AGGATTGAGCACCATACGCCCCATATCACTATTCATATTGTAGTCAAAGGCATCGTTGGTAGCATAGCGGAACCAGTTGAAACGGCGCACCTTGTAAGGACAGTTGTTAATACAGTATTTG
>DGQJ01000163.1:10004-11363 GCA_002389705.1 Bacteroidales bacterium UBA4417 | reverse complement strand
GTCCATGCGTATCCAGTGCATGATGCGGGTCATGGCTACCTGCTCCTTGCCAACTACCGGCACGTTGTTTTCAGCCTGGCACCCGATAACGCAGGCGCTGCAACCGGTACAGGCATTCAGATCAATTGACATTCCCCAGTGGTGTCCTTCATAAACGATCTCTTTATAAAGTGTCTGGTGGTTTTTTTCAATTTCTTCGTGCATCTCGTTGCCGGCATTGGGCTTTTCCTGCCATTCCTTCAGGGTAGTTTCACGCACAATATCACGTCCCTCCATGGAGTGATGCGTTTGGGTAGATGCAAGATTGTATTTTTTGCCGGTCTTTACAATTGCTGTCGCTGCCATATATGCTTTCCGGCTGTCGCCTTCCATTTTCATGAAAGGGAATACATTAATGCCAACGCCTTCGGCAACTTTGCCTGCTTTTGTACGTCCATATCCGTATGCAATACTCACCGTGCCTTCGGCTTGCCCGGGCTGCACAAAGGCTACCAGTTCGAGTCCGTCAGCAAGTTTAAGCACATCGCCGGTAACAATACCACCTTTTTCAGCCATGGCAGGCGAAATAGCAGCAAAATTGTCCCAGCAAACCTTCGAAATTGGGTCGGGCATTTCCATCATCCAGGGGTTATTGGTATGCACCCCATTGCCCAGGGCTATGGTTTCATAAAATGCAATTTCTATTTCGGCTGTTTTAACAGAAGTTGCCTTGGCAGCGGCATCGGCGAGTGGAAGCGCTGAAAATGAAACTTTTACTTCGCTTGCAGGCAATTCGAAAACACCGCGTTGCAGGGTATTGTTCCAGAAACTGGCCGGTGAAGCAAATTCCGACTGTTTCGAAGTAAAATTCTGTTGCCAGTAATTTTTTAAGTAAACATTATAGGTTGTGGTATCTCCGGCCCATTTCAACAGGCTATCCTGTGCCTGCCGGGTGTCGAATATATTCCTGATTGTGGGTTGCTGCAGGCTGAACATGCCTTTTTTAGGCTCGGCATCATCCCAGGCTTCAAGGAAATGATGATCCGGTGCTACTACCTGGCAGGTAACGGCTGTTTCGTTCATGGCAGTGGCAAAACTAACACTCAGGGCTACTTTACCAATACCTTCGGTCAGGCTTTTGGCGTCGCTGTAATCATAAACCGGGTTTACATTGTAAAAGATAACCGCACCGGTTTTACCTTCATTCATTTCTTTTACAAGGCTTGCCATATCCTCGTCAAGGCCTTTGCGTATATTGAGCGATGCATTGAAATCGATGGTTGTGCCATAATTCTGCAACATCGCGTTAATGGCATTTACAATAATTTGTAAGCTGGTATCATTTATTCCGCATACCACCAGTGATTTACCTTTGGCTTC
>DGQJ01000163.1:2137-9921 GCA_002389705.1 Bacteroidales bacterium UBA4417 | reverse complement strand
TTTGTCCTTATTCAGCCGACGGCCAGCCGCAAAACGCCGGGTAAACTCGACAGGCATCAGCCAGGTGCCCAGGAAATCGGCATCGAAACTTACGATCATGTCTGCCTTATCAAAATAATAATCAGGAATGGTTTGTAAACCAAACGTAAGGTTATTGGCTTTGAGCAGGGCAGAGGCAGAAACAGCATCATACGTGATATGCCTGGCAGTAACATATTTTTTCTTGAATTCCTCAATCACTTGCAGGGTTGCCGGACTTATTATTGTGGAAGTAACCAGGGCAATGGATTTTCCGGCAATATTTGTTGCAGCCAGTTTAGTAGTTACCTCGGCATCTAAAACTCCCCAGTTTGAAGGTTTACCTCCCACCATGGGTGCTTTGAAACGTGAGCCATCATCGTAAAGAGATAATACGGCACCCTGAACCCTCGCATTGGTTGCGCCTTTACTGATCCCCGACAGATCGTTTCCTTCTATTTTTATAGGACGGCCGTCGCGTACCTTTACCAGTATCCCATTATAGTCGTGACCATCGAAATAAGTTGAAGCATAGTGATTTGCAACTCCGGGTGTTACTTCTTCGGGTTTGCTCAGGTAGGGTATTGCCGTTTCGACCGGGTTTTTGCAACTGGTGGCAATGGCTGCTGTGGCGAAACTGAATCCGCAGAATTTCAGAAAATTCCGGCGCGATGATGCCTTGCTGTCAATCTCTTCGTCAATCAGGTCGAGCAATGATTTTGATGCATCCAAATCCTTGCGGCCGGGATTTATTTCGGGAATATTTGCCTGCTCTTCAAGGCTTTTCCAATATTTCTTTTCCATTTATATATATGCGTATAAAAGGTTCTGGTTTAAATTTCTAGATTTTATGCTTCAACAACGCCAGGACTTAATAGTGACATTTTGCACAATCGATCCCCCCAAGCCGTTCAGCAGTTATTTTTTTACCTGCTTTGGCATCATCCTGGATTGCCTTGAAGGATTCATAATATTTATTGGTAGTAGCTTTAATCTCAGTTTGCCTGTGGCAGTTTACGCACCAGCCCATAGAAAGATCGCTCACTTGTTTTATCAGGTCCATGGTTTCAACAGGTCCGTGGCAGGTTTGACATTGTATTTGTCCGGCTGACACATGTTGTGCATGGCTGAAAAATGCGTGATCAGGCAGTTTATGAACCCTTACCCATTCGATGGGTTTGCCCGATTCAACAGCACGGTATATTTTTTTGATCTCAAATTTACCTGAGCGTGTACCGGCTACAACCACTTTATGGCAATTCATACACAGGCTGGCTGAGGGGAAACCTGCTGATTTACTTTCGGTGGCTATTGAATGGCAATATTTACAATCAATTTTGTTTTGACCTGCATGAACTTTATGCGAAAATTTTATAGGCTGATCGGGCATATAATCTTTGGTGCGGCCAAGTTTAATCCCTTCCTGCACGGCAAGAGTACCATGAACACCCAATCCGGTAATGATGATTAACACATGAATAACACGGTATTTCACCTTTTTAAACCAGATAAGGTCGGCTAGCGCCAGGGCCATTAGTAAACCGAGGAATAAAAACAAAAGCAATCGTGCCGGGAATATTTTTTCCCATTCCATACCTGTTTTACCTATGACGGATAAGTATGCTGAAATATCGTAAATTTCTTTGTCGGATAACTGAAGTCCTTTGTGAACCTCGGCCATTTTTGTGGATGTAGGCTCGCGCAGTACCTGGTACAGGTTTGTGCCGTTAGGCTCCTGCCATGCTTTGGCCAGGTCGTATGCCGATGGATTGAAATTGAGCGAATCAGTAGCTATCACGGCGTGACACGACACACAGTTCAGCGTAGTGCCTTTTTCGAAAGGCAGCACGCCCGAGAACAATCTCTCGCCACGAACAATTTCATCGCGCCAGAAATCAGTCTTTTTGGTAATATCTACACTTACCTTAACCGCTTCGGCTGGTTTGTAGGTTTCGATATAGGTGATCAACTGGTTGAGATCATCTTCAGTTAGTGATTTGTGATCCGGCATCGGGATTTTACCGTTCTCGTTAAAAACCTGTACAGCAACTTTATCGCCCGATTTAATCAGGTCCTGCGATGAGGTAATGAATTTCTTCATCCAGGCTTTTTCGCGCCTTTTTGTAACGTCTTTTAAGCCGGGGCCAACCAGTTTTTCTTCAGTCAGTTTATGACATATAGCGCAGTTTTTCTCAAAGATTTCCTTTCCTTTATTCTGCGCATGTGAAACCGAACTGATGAATACGCCTGCCATCATGAAAATTATAGGCGCCGCCAGTTTTATTGCTATCAGTTTCTGTTTGTTGGATGCTTGTAGGTGCATACTTATTTACTGATTAATAAGGTATATAAAATGACAATACAGCTACGCTGCACTGCAGTGTAACTGTATGTCGTTTATGAATTGGAATGTTGAAAAGGTAGTCGGAAGTGTAAGTTTGTAATCATGCTTTCGTATAAACTTGTTATTTGAGTCACAGCACAGCGAATATAGAGAATTAGCTAACTGTATACAATACTAATATTTAAGATTTTTTAACATTTTGATTGTTTGGATTTAGTCTAAATAAGTAAATATTTCTCAAAGCCCGATTAACATTCAGAAAATGAAATAAATATATTTGTAAAAATCTTTCTAAATAGCCTTTGCTATTTTTGGATTTAAGTATGTAAATACTGCATTAAAATATTTATATAATACTAATAATTGTAAAATTGTCAAATGATTAACAGGTAATAATATTCTGTGTTTTTCTGATAACAGCATTTTTACTGCAGAAAGTCAGGATTATGTATTGCGGGCAGCCCACGAAAAAGGGAAGCTTATGCGGGCTTCCCTGTAAAAAAGTATGCATAAAAAGCAGGTAAATAATCAAATTATCGACATGCTTTTTTTTGGTTTTTACTACTGTTCGTTCTCAGTGCACTACCAACTGCCGCCGGCACCGCCACCTCCGAAACTACCGCCGCCAAATCCACCGAATCCGCCGCCACCGCCGCCAAATCCACTATCGCCGCCACTACTGCCGCCAAATCCACCTCCACCCATCATCCATGGGAAAAAGAGCATGCCGCCTGTACCTGAGCGGTTTATGGTGCGATGGTTGTTATTGTTTCGGGAAAACAGGAATATGATTATGATAATAATAATGACAATAAACGCAACCGGTGAATTTTTCTTTGATTTTGAATATTTTTCGGCCTTGTATTCACCTTTTACCAGCGACATTATCACATCCGAAGCTGCATCAATACCTCCATAATAATCATTCTGCTTAAAGCGTGGTATCATTTCATTGTTAACAATATCGTAGGCTGTAGCATCGGGAACAAACTTTTCGACTCCATAACCTGTAGCTATGAATGCTTCGCCGTTTTCAGCTGCGCTTTTCGGCTTGATTAAAACCACGAAACCATTGTCGAACTGGCTTCCGCCAACACCCCATTTTTGCCCGAGTTGCTGGGCAAAGTCGGCTTTTTCGTAGCCATTCAGCGAAGGAACAATTACTACAGCAATCTGAACCGAAGTGGAATCATTAAAAGCAACCAGTTTGTTTTCAAGTCGCTGTAATTCGTCAGGATTGAGAAGGTTGGCAAAATCATTCACAAGCCTTGGCGGATCGGGCTTAGCAGGTATAGCATCCTGGGCAAAACTTATCGTGCAAATCAGCAAAAATATAAATGTAAGAATTAAACGGTTGTAATATTTTCCGGTTTTCATAGGTGTTTTTTCGGGAGGAGATTGGATTATGATTCTGGCAGTTGATTAGCTGAAAGATATGTCATCGGAGAGTTCATTCTTGTCGTCGGGCAGGTGCGGGAAATGTTTCTTCAGCTTGGTGCCGGTTTCGCTGATTGCTTCAATCAGGCCTTCAGTAAACCGGTTTTCGCGGAAATGATTCAACATTTTGTTTCGCACACTATCCCAGAAATTTTCGGTAACCACTTCGTGTATGGCTTTGTCGCCTATAATGGCAAANNCTGTCCAATACTTCACCTGTACAGGTGTTTTCGATATGAACGCGTATCTCGCCGGAGGTATCCAACTCAGCATTTAATATAGCCTGGCGGATTTCGTCCTGTTGTTGGGCTGTGAAAAAGTTACTTGCATTAGGCATGACTCAATTTATTGCTATTCTATTAAACTGTAAAATGATAAAAAAGAAAGAAGTCAGGTGCGGGAAAACAGGGCAAATTATAAATAACCTCCATGTATTTGAACTGCTTTCTTACACCTGACTCCTTTATAATCGGTTCTTCCGGAATGCATTTCGCAAATTGCGAACCCCTATACTGCTTATTTTTAAGCTTGTAGCGTCATTCGGATTTTAATGAACCAGGATACGTGCTTATATTTCAGTCTCCTGATCCGTAACGATGCCTAGAACTCTACCTTTGGTGCATTTTCAGCCCCGGCCTGGGCTTCAAAGTATGGCTTTTTCTCGAAGCCGAACATTCCGCCTAAAATATTGGTTGGGAAACTCCTAAGTGTAGAGTTAAATTCATTTACCAAACCGTTAAAGTTGCGACGTTCAACATTAATGCGGTTTTCAGTACCTTCCAGCTGGGCCTGCAACTGCAGGAAGTTCTGGTTGGCTTTCAGGTCGGGGTATTTTTCAACGGTAACCAGCAACCTTCCCAGGGCCGAACCCAGTTCGTCCTGTGTTTTCTGGAACTGTGCCAGGGTATTGGCATCGAGTTTGGCTGGGTCTATGTTAATAGTTGGCTTGGTAGCAGCAGCCCGTTGCTCAATCACTTTGATAAGCGTTTCCTGTTCGAACTTGGCATAGCCTTTCACGGTGCTCACCAGGTTGGGAATAAGGTCGGTACGCCTTTGATACGCACCCTCAACGTCGGCCCAACTCTTATTCACTTTTTCTTCGGCCTTAACAAGCCCGTTATAGGTGCCTTTTGTCCACGAGAACAGGACTACAACTAGTAATATTATTACGCCTATGATGATCCACGATTTTTTCATTTTTCTGATTTATTGGTTACGGTTTAGGTTTATCAAATGTATGCAATTATTGTATGATATCAACACTGCGTTTTATAAAACCGGTGAGCGCCTCGCCTTTCAACAGGTTTTGCGAAAGCAGCGCAAGGTCGATGAGTTGCTTTATCATTTTTTCTTTATCCTCCTGGCTTTCCGATGCAAGCAGCTGACTCATCAGTTTGTGGTTCGAGTTGAGCACCAGGTTGTAGCTATCGGGCATGTTACCCATAAAGGCATACTGCCCGCCACCCATTGCCGACATGTCCTTCATCCGACGCATAAATTCATTCTGGGTTACAGTTACCGGCAAATCGTTTTCGCCCAGGTTTTCGACACTGATATGGTAAACGGCTTTATTTACCTGGCTTTCAAATAACTCAGTAAGCTGTTTGGTTTGCTCTTCCGATAGTTTCGAAGGCAGATCGTCAGTTTTCTTAATCAGTTTGTCGGCTACTTCGGCATCAACACGCACGAAATGGCTTTTCTCAAATTTTTGCTCCAGGGCATTGATAAAATGGTTATCAATGGGGCCGTCGAGCACAAGTATGTCGTAACCACGTTCCTGAGCATTCTGAATATAGCTGTGCTGATCCTCGGTATTCGAAGTATAAATATAAGTCAGGCTACCTTCTTTATCGGTTTGGTTTTCCTTGATATAGTCCTTGTATTCGCTGAGGGTGAAGTATTTGTCATTCACATTTTTGAACAGGCAGAATTTTTCGGCTCGATCGAAGAATTTGGGTTCCGAGATCATACCGTATTCGATAAATACCTTGATGTCGTCCCATTTCTTTTCGAATTCCTCGCGGTTGTTTTTAAAGATTTCTTCCAGTTTATCAGCCACTTTTTTCATGATGTGCCCTGATATTTTCTTCACGTTCGAATCGCTTTGCAGGTAACTACGAGATACGTTGAGCGGAATATCGGGCGAANNGAATCGGTAACAAAAACCTGGTTGCAGTAAAGCTGGATTTTGTCGCGTTGCACCTCGAAGTTTTTCTTCACCTTGGGGAAAAACATAATACCTGTGAGGTTAAAAGGGTAATCCACATTGAGGTGAATACTGAAAAGCGGATCCTCGAAACTCATCGGGTACAGTTCGTGATAGAATTTCTTGTAATCTTCGTCCTTCAGATCGGCAGGTTTCTGTTTCCAAAGCGGGTTGGTATTGTTGATAATGCGGGGACGCTCAACCTGTATTTCCTTGGGTTCACCTTTTTCGTCCTTTTCGGTTTCTGATTTTTCCCAGGTTTTTTCATTCCCGAAACGAATAGGTACCGGCAGGAATTTGCAGTATTTGTTTAAAAGATCGAGGATGCGGTGTTCTTCGAGGAATTCATTGGATTCTTCGCTGATATGCAACTCAATTTCGGTTCCGCGGTCCGATTTCTCAATTTCGGTAATGCTGTATTCAGGTGAGCCATCGCATTCCCAGCGTACAGCTTTGGTTCCGGCGCCTTTTTTAAAGGTTTTGGTGTTGATTTCAACCTTGTCGGAAACCATAAAGGAGGAATAGAATCCCAGCCCGAAATGGCCGATTAAACCTGCTTGTTCGGCTTCGGTTTTATTCTTAAATTTCTTTACAAATTCTTCGGCACCCGAAAAAGCAATCTGGTTGATGTATTTGTCAATTTCGTCGGCGGTCATGCCAATGCCGCGGTCCTTGATAGTTAAGGTTTTGTTGGGCTTGTCGAGAATAACTTCAATGGTCAGATCACCCAGTTCGTCTTTCATCTTATCGAGCGACGAGAGTGTCTTGATTTTGGTAGTGGCATCAACTGCATTGGCAATCAGCTCGCGCAGGAATATTTCGTGGTCGGAATACAGGAATTTTTTAATGATGGGGAAAATGTTCTCAGTCTGTACGTTGATTTTTCCGGTTTGCATAGTATAATGGTTTTATTTATTTCTGGCTACCAATAATCAAAGCATGTGCCATGGGGTGGTAACTGTCAATTTGGCACTTCGGGCTGGAGTATGGGGGAGGAGACGATTGGGATGTATGACGTGAGATGTTTGATGTAAGGTGTAAAAATTTGGATTGCTGTGCCGACGATTTTTTAGCGCTGGCTTTTGTGATTTACTATGATTAAAATAGCCTGTCATACAGTGGTAATTGGTTTATTACAAGTTTGGGAGTTTATCGGTTTTCTGTTTCATAACCAGCAAAAAAACCGAAAGAATATTTTTCGTACTTTTACAGAATAATACTAATAATTTCTACCTTCGCCCCGTTAAGTGATTCACTTAAAAATGAAAAAGGTTTTCATTTTATTAGTTTGGCTAACAGTATATTAACATACAACACAATGCTTATGAATCAGATAGAATGGAGTAGCCTGCCCTTTGGCTACCAGAAAACAAACTACAATGTCCGTTCATACTATCGTGAAGGCGAATGGGGAAAAATTGAAACTACCAGTTCCGAATACATTTCTATCCACATGGCTGCCACCGGCCTGCACTACGGACAGGAAGCCTTTGAAGGTTTGAAGGCATACATGGGTAAGGATGGTAAAATAAGACTTTTCCGTTGGGAAGAGAATGCCAAACGAATGCAGGATTCAGCTGTCGGAATTATGATGGCTGTGCCGCCAACAGAGTTATTTAAGGAGGCAGTGTTTGCATCGGTCCGTTTAAACAAGGAATTTGTTCCCCCTTACGGTACGGGTGCTTCGTTGTATATACGCCCGTTATTGTTCGGATCGGGTCCCAGGGTAGGTGTAAAGCCGGCCGATGAGTATTTGTTCCTTGTTTTTGTTTCGCCGGT
>DGQJ01000163.1:0-1982 GCA_002389705.1 Bacteroidales bacterium UBA4417 | reverse complement strand
CTGGGAATGAAAGTTGAGCGCCGTAAAATCGCCCTCGAGGAACTTTCGGAGTTCGACGAAGTAGGCGCCTGCGGAACTGCAGCAGTAATTTCGCCGATCCGCCGCATTGTTGATGTGGTTGAAGGTAAGGAGTGGAATTATTGTCTCGATGGCAAAGCAGGTGAGAAATCAAGGCAGTTGTACCAGCGGCTGATTGATATTCAATATGGCGATGCCGAAGATAAATTTGGATGGATTTCGATAGTTGATTAACCAGTCATAACTTAAAAAAAACGCCGCAGGTCAACAGCGGCGTTTTTTTATGTTCAGGATTTTGTGCCTTATTTTGTGCCAAGCATTTCGACAGCAGCATCCAGGTAGGTGAGAATATCTTTTGGCACATTGTTTACATATTCCTTGCTTCTTTCGTTGCCCAGTCGAACAACAACGGCATTGAGTGAGGGTATTACAAAAATATACTGCCCCAGTATGCCACGGGCATAAACCACTCTTTGGCCCTGGTGTGTAAGCATCCAGAACTGGTAGCCATAATAATCGAGGGGTTTGCCATCTTCGTCCAATAACCACGATGCCGGTGTGGTGGCTTCCTTTAAATAGTTTTTTGAAACAACCTGGCGGTTATTAAACTGGCCGCTGTCGAGTACCATCTGGCCTATCCGTGCAAAATCAGTGGCAGTGCTGTTGAAACAGCAATACGCTTTTTCGCGCCCCCCTTCACGGTCGAGACACCACAAAGCAGGGTGTTCGGCTCCCAGTGGTTTCCACAATTTCTCTGATGCATAGTCCGAAAGAGGCTTCCCGCTGGCTTTTTCGATAATCATGGAGAGTAACTGGGTATCGCAGCTTTGGTAATTGAAAACTTTCCCTGGCTCATTTTTGACTTGCAGGTTCAGCATCTGCTCGTCGAGGTGGCTTCCATAATACGCTTTGGTAGTGGGCGAAAACAGGCTGGAATAACCTTCGTCCCAATCGAGGCCTGAACTCATGGTTAGCAAATCTTTGATGCGAAGTTTGTATCCGTTTGTATTTTTGAATTCGGGCAGGTAGTCGGTAATGGGTTGATCAAGGCTTTTGATTTTGCCTTCATCCAACAGGCAGCCTACCAGTAGCGATACAATACTTTTTGCAGCCGAGAACGAATTGCTTCGTGTAGTATCACTACCGCCATCCCAGTATGCTTCGTAACGGATTTTGTTATTTTGTATTACAACGAAGGCTGTCGTTCTATACTTGTTGAATTCCGCAATTTTGCCAGCATCAATACGGGTGGTGTTGTATGCTGAATCGCGCTGCCAGGGTATAGGATCAGCATTTTGAATCACCCTGTTTGAGAAAATTTTATAGTCGTCGATATTTACGTTGCCATGCAAAATTGCACGTCGGTAATGACCTGGCGACAACACAACAAGCAGCAGCAGGAATACTGCCAGGTAAAGCAGTATACGGGTGAACCTTCGTTTCATATCTGTTTATATTAAATGATTGTCGAGAAGAATCCGGGCCATTTCAAGCTGCATGCTTTTTGCTTCNNTAAGGTCACCTCCCTGGGCGCCAACTCCGGGTACCAGCAGAAAATGACCGGGCACAATTTTTCGGATGTCTTTAAGCATTTCGGCTTTGGTAGCTCCAACCACATACATCATGTTATCGGTGGTTCCCCACGCGGAAGTGCGTTCCAATACCCTTTCGAAAAGGCGGGTGTTGTTAGTATCGGCCATTAGCTGGAAATCATCTGATCCTTTGTTGGAAGTGAGTGCCAGTACAATGGCCCATTTGCCAGGGAAGGCCAGGAATGGCTGTACCGAATCAGCTCCCATGTAAGGTGCTACGGTTATGGCATCGAAACTGAATCCTGAAGCTTGCTTATCGAAAACAGAAATGGCGTACTGTGTTGAAGTATTTCCAATATCGCCCCTTTTGGCATCGGCTATGGTAAAAACCTCGTCTTTGAAATTGTCGAGGTAATTCATGGTTTTCTCAAG
>DGQJ01000010.1 GCA_002389705.1 Bacteroidales bacterium UBA4417 | reverse complement strand
CCATCGGGATCAGTTACAACCGGGCTCACCTGTAAGTTTTCTGATACATAATAAGCATGGGCTTTTTGAACATCGCGTGCTTTTATTTTTGCTGCAAATATTCCGAGATCGCCCAAGGCCGGTACAAATTTCGGTGGTTGCGGCACACGCTCGGTGTACTGCCAGATCTCGAAGCCACCGCCTCCATTCATATTGAGGGCAAGAACTGCATGACGTTTCTGCGGAACTCCACCAGTGTATGTTAACATAAGTGATGCGGTAGCACTCTCCTCAAAAACTTTAATATCCATACCCAGGTATTTGCGATACCATTTCCATGCTTCAGCAACGTTTTTTACCCCGATTCCCAGTTGCTGTATTCCACTTATTGTTACTTGGTTCATTATCTGTTGTGATGTTAGAATTTAAAATTAGTTGAAAGATATTCTGATTTCAATCACGTGTCTTCACGTCGTGAATTACAGATCAGGCGTTCGGATCAATCCGTAAAGCAATCCAGTAAAAAAGCCAGGGAGCAAATCGTTTCAGGTAAGGCATGAGCAGTTCTTTTTTCCCAACCAGTATCTGTTTTTTGTTTTTGCTGACGGCCCGATCAATTTTTTTGGCGCAATATTCAACCGAAACTCCGTTGGCCTGGCCTTTATCCATTTGTCCGTGGGTGCCTCCGGTTGATGTGAGCGCACCAAACGAGAAATTGGTTTTTACCCTGCCCGGACAAACCATCAGGACGTTAATATGGTCTTTGTGATGTTCGAGCCTGAGTGTTTCGAAAAAGCCATGTAACGCATGTTTGGCGGCACAATACATGGAACGCTGCGGGAAACCGAAAAGGCCGGATAAACTGCTCATCACCACAATAGTTCCCCCACCTGTTTTTACCATAAAAGGCAGAATTTTCGACGTAAGGTTGGCATGTCCCCAGAAATCGGTTTCCATAATTTTTCGCGAAACCGCATCAGGCGTGTCGATAATTAAGGAGCGCTGGCCGATGCCTCCCACATTGGCAAGGATGTCAATTTTCGAAACCAGGGTTTGTACCCGGTTTGCTGCTTCTGTTATCTCTTCTTCTTTTGTGAGGTTAAAGGGGATAATATGAACTTGTGCACCTTTTTGTTCGCATTTTTGGGCTACCGGTTCCAATTGAACTTTTTCGAGCCCCGAAAGAATAATTGTGGCTCCGGGAACAGCCCACTGTAAAGCTAATGCTTCGCCAATGCCTGACGATGCCCCGGTAATCCAGATGTTTTTTGAAAATGCCATTTCGGAATGTTAGATGTAGGTTAGTTGTAAGACCGTCTTCTGATGTTTGTCAGCCGGCTATTTGGGTTTCTTATCAGTTTTCTCCTTTTCAAGAGCTTCTTCACGTTTAAGTATAACGTTTGTAATATCATCTGTGAGGAGGAACTTTGTCAGGATTTTTTTGTCTTCATCAAGCAGGTACATTATCGGCGTGCTTCGTATGTCGTAAAGTGTGTGGTAATTCCCGCTCATGCTCAGGTGGCCGTTTACATTGATCCATTTCATATTGTTCTTTTTCACATAGGCTTTCCAGCTCACCATCGAAGTATCGGTACTCACTCCATATATTTCGAGTTTGTATTTTGTGTGGAAATCGTCGTAGAACTTAAGCACTTTGGGCATTTCGTGCTGGCAATGGCCACATGTGCTTTCCCAGAAGAAAAGCAGCGTNNACCTTGTCGAGAAGCAATGGTTCCAGCGTGTTTACCCTTTTCAAAACATTGTCTTTTACTTCGGGGTATTGCCAGTTTGCCTTCCCGGTTTCGAGGTATTTGCGCACAATGTATACAAACAGGGCATCGTGGCCCATAATCTGCGATGTTTCATATTTCAGCGACAGGAACCAGGCCATATAAGCTTGCATTTCTTTATTCACGCCAGATAGCATCATTACCCTATCGATGTCTTTTTCGAGCGAATCGCGCACCGGCGCCACCAGTTTATCGAAATAAAAATCAACCTTCTGCGCAAAAACCGGGGTATAGATCAATCTTGGATCGCTGAACGTGAAATTGTCGAAATAATGTTCTTTGTAAGTTGGGTAAATGCGTGTTGAATCAATTTTGCCATTGGTTACAGGAATGTAGGCCATATAATCGGGTTCGTTGTTGGCTTTTACAAAAATGGCCGACAAATATCCCGGATTCGAAGAATAGAAATTTTTAATATATGCCTTGGCTTCTTTATCAATGGCTTCAATACGTGCTTTTACGATGTTTGCCGAATCAGGATTGTTGTGTTTCTCATTCATCCAGTTATTGAGCGGCTCAATTTCAGCCTGCTTATTCCCCAGGTACTTAATGTAAGCGAAAAAGGCTTTATTGTCGTCGGATCCTTTTACCTGCATGGTGTTGACTACATTGGACGGGTCGCAGGCGAATTCCATCTGGTGGGTGCCGGTAAGGAAAAAATCGAAGTATTTGTTTTTGTTCTGCCCGGCTATGATATACATACCATCTTTCAGGTCCTCAGTCCCCAGGAAGATGAAAAATCCTTGCTTGTTGCGAAATGCGGTATCGTCGAGGTATTGCTTACTGCCGTAATAATGAGCAAGTAGGAGCGCTGTGTCAGCCGATCCAGTGAGTTTAACTGTAATCTTATAGCCTTTTTCAGCAGCCATCAGCATGGAACAAAAACATATGGTAAAGAGAAGTGCTAGCGTTGTTTTCATTTTCGCGGGAGTAATTGAATTTCACTTTATTTTCATTTGCGTCTCTTTCAGCAATTAGTATACCAACACATCTTCCTGGCTGTAAATTCCCAGCCAGTTTCCATCAGCAATAATATCAACTTTAAGTTGCATTCGTCCTTTCTGGCGTGGTATCGCAACTCTGATATCCTGTTTCATGTAACGAATGATGTCGGCCTGGAGCGGAGTCCTGATTTCGTTCCAGTTCAGC
>DGQJ01000096.1 GCA_002389705.1 Bacteroidales bacterium UBA4417 | reverse complement strand
CAACCGGCGATGTGATTATTGAAATGGATCGTATGCGCAGGCTGATTGCTGATCATATGGTGATGTCGAAACATGTTTCGCCGCACGTAACCTCGTTTATTGAAGTTGATGTAACAAACATTGTACGCTGGCGCGAAAAAATTAAAGACAGTTTCGCAAAACGCGAAGGACAGAAAATAACTTATACCCCGCTCTTTGTTGAGGCTGCAGCCAAAGCGCTGCGCGAATTTCCAAACGTTAATGCTTCAATCGACGGTTACAAAATAATACAGCGCAAATCTGTCAATATAGGTATGGCAGCAGCCCTGCCTGATGGTAACCTGATTGTGCCTGTGATTAAAAATGCTGATCAGAAAAACCTGTTGGGAATTGTTCATGATGTGAACGATCTGGCTGATCGTGCACGTAAAAACAAGCTCAATCCCGATGATATTGTTGGCGGTACATTTACCATCACCAACTTTGGATCTTTCGACAGCCTTACCGGCGTTCCGGTAATCAACCAGCCCCAGGTAGCCATACTGGGTGTCGGAACTATTAAAAAACGCCCGTGGGTTCTCGAAACAGCTGACGGAGATGTTATTGCCATCAGGCATATCTGTATGCTTTCGCTTTCGTACGACCACAGGCTGGTAGACGGTGCACTTGCAGGCCAGTTTATAAAACGCGTGCAACAACTTCTCGAAGCTTTTGATGGCAATGCGACCATATAAAACCCCGCAGTTTGGATATCAACATTTAAACTGCTGTAATAACATCTTATATCATTGATATTCAAGCACAAACAAAACCCGGCCAAAATAAAACAGGCCGGGTTTTCTGTTTACAGTTGAAAAAACAATAATTTAGCCATTCTATCCTTTTGGGTTATCTACAAATACAAACACATGCAACTTAATTTAACTAAACCACTTATTATATTCGACCTCGAGGCTACAGGCATAAACATTGCCAGCGACAGGATTGTTGAAATTGCCATGCTCAAGGTTTTCCCCGACGGGCATGAAGAGTTCAGGCGATACCTGGTTAATCCTACCATTCCGATGCCCGAGGCCGTTATAGCCATACATGGAATTACCGACGAAATGGTTAAGGATGAACCGACTTTTAAAGAACTGGCCGGTAACCTGAATGCATTTATCGGCAACAGCGATTTATCGGGATATAATTCAATAAAATACGATATACCCTTGCTGGTGGAGGAATTTCTGCGTGCCGGCATCGAATTCGATCTGAAAAACCGCCGCATTATCGACGTACAGAATATTTTCCATAAAATGGAACCACGTACCCTGAAAGCCGCTTATAAATTTTACTGCAACAGCGAACTCATCAATGCCCATAGTGCCGAAGCCGATACCCGTGCTACGTTTGAAGTGTTAAAGGCCCAGATCGACCGTTACGATGGTGTACCTTATTCCGACAAGGATGGAAATATCTCAACGCCAGTTGTGAACGATATGAATGCCCTCAATGATTTTTCGTATTATAACCGAAACGCCGACCTGGTCGGTCACCTGGTATTTAATGCCAAAGGCCAGGAAGTCCTCAATTTCGGGAAACATAAAGGCAAAATAGTTGAAGAAGTTTTTAAAGCAGAGCCTTCGTACTACGACTGGATGATGAAAGGTGATTTCCCGCTATCGACCAAACGTGCTATAACTGCAATTAAACTTAGGGGTTTTAATAAAGCCTGATAATTGCGGATTTTTGATTGCGGATTGCGGAATGTACAATGTGGGATGTGCAATGTGGGATGGCGGATGTCGGATTGGGGACAAACTTGAAATCTGAAACAAGAAACCTGAAACCAGTTGCTTCGTCGTTCCTCCTCGCAATGACCCAGAAACCAGTTGCTTCGTCGTTCCTCCTCGCAATGACCCAGAAACCAGAAACCTGGAATAATATTTTAAAAACATGAAGATAATCTGTATAGGCCGCAATTACGCTGAACATGCGCGGGAACTGAACAACGCCGTACCCACCGAACCCGTGTATTTTATGAAACCCGATTCGGCGCTGCTTACACGCAACCGTCCTTTCTTCTATCCTGAATTTACGAATGACCTGCATTACGAATGCGAAATTGTGCTGCGCATTAATAAAGTGGGTAAATATATCAATGAGAAATTCGCGCTCTGCTATATCGACGCCATAGGTATTGGCATCGATTTCACTGCCCGCGACCTGCAGCAAAAAGCCAAAGAAAAAGGCTTGCCCTGGGAAAAAGCCAAAGCCTTCGATTTCTCCGCGCCTATCAGCAGTTTTATACCGGTATCGGAGTTCGAAAATATGGAGCAGATTGAATTCAGCCTGAAAAAAAACGGGGAAACCGTTCAGCAGGGCAATACAAAAGATATGATTTTTTCGTACTCCTCTATTATTGCCTATGTTTCACAGTTTATGACCCTAAAAACCGGCGACTATATTTTCACCGGAACGCCGGCCGGGGTAGGCCCAGTGGCCATAGGCGACAAGCTTGAAGCCTACATCGGTGATAAAAAAATGCTTACGGTAAATATCAGGTAAACCAGTTGTGGTAGTCAATTGGGCTGTTGAAAATTATCAAATTAATCCGGGAATCCCATCTATTTTCCTCTGTTCAATATACTTATCATTCGACAGTTACCGCTAATGTCAAAACCACTAAATGGCACTGTCTTGACTGAAATTTTATGAAAAACAAATCAAACTTTAATAAATATCGTAAGGCAGGATATATAAAATATTTTTTTCACAATTCTTATTCATATATATCCCATTCATTGTTGGTATTTTTAACGGTTTCGGCAAATTTTATATCACCTTTGGGATTTTCTTCCTTGTATTTCTTTTCACGTTTTTTAGAAAGAATCAAAATGAAGTCTACGAAATCGTATTCAATGATTTAGAAAGAGTTGTCTATATTAAACAATTCCAATTTCTACTTAAAAATGAAATTGAAGTGAAATATGCAAATTATTCGACTGAATATAAGAGAGCTGTTTTTGGGCTTGGTAGTATAATGAATGCATTAATAATTAAAGACAAAGGCAGAATAGTTGCAAAAATTGGAGTAAGAAATTGGTTTGAGTGGACCGAAGAGGAGTTAGAATATATTAATAAT
>DGQJ01000031.1:280-6758 GCA_002389705.1 Bacteroidales bacterium UBA4417 | reverse complement strand
AAGATGAATATCCAGGTAGATGTTTCCTCTGTTGAACCAAACTTTTGCATCAGTTTCTGCTTCAGGATAAGCAATAGCTTTTTCTATAAATTCTTTTGCTTTAGCCAGGTCGTTTTTATTCCAGGCGCTGGAAGCTGCATTTTTGTCTTTCTTAAATTGAGCGAAAGCTCCACTTACCAGCATAATTAGGGTAAATAAAACAAGGGTTCTTTTCATTTCCTTAATTTTTAATGTTTAATTGTTTCTTTGAGTTAGGGTTATTTAAATATGATTCGGGTATTTCAGTTTATTCTTCATTTTTTTCAGTTGTGTTGTTTTCTTCCGAAGATTCGTCCATACCATCAAATTCTGATGTTGTTACATCATCCTGTATTTCTGCATCTTCAGTTTCAACTAACTCGCATTCTACCTTAGCAACTGCAGCTATTCCATCATCGTCTTTCAGATTTATGAGTCGTACTCCCTGGGTTGCACGTCCCATCACTCTTAGTTCGCTTACTCCCATCCTGATTATTATTCCCGAGAGGTTAATTATCATCAGGTCGTCGGTATCAGTTACATTCTTTATCGCGATGAGGTTACCTGTTTTTTCAGTAATGTTAATGGTTTTTACACCTTTACCTCCCCTGTTGGTTACGCGGTAGTCCTCGAGATCGGAACGTTTACCATATCCTTTTTCTGATACAACAAGAATGGACTCATCAGCACTATTAACACATATCATGCCAATTACTTCATCGTCTTTGCCTCCAAGTGTGATACCCCTTACGCCTGTAGCGGTACGGCCCATCGGGCGAACGGTTGATTCGTTGAACCTGATAGCCCTGCCACTGCGCAGTGCCATAAGTACTTCGCTGGTTCCGCTGGTAAGCCGGGCTTCGAGCAACTGATCACCTTCGTTTATATTTATTGCATTTATTCCATTCTGTCGTGGACGCGAATAAGCTTCGAGAGAAGTTTTTTTGATAGTACCTTTCTTGGTACAAAGAATAATGTAATTGTTATTCACATAATCTTCGTCCTTCAGATCTTTCAGGTTGATAATCGCTCTTACTTTATCATCGGCATCAATATTCAGCATATTCTGAATTGCTCTGCCTTTCGAGGTTTTTCCGCCTTCGGGTATTTCGTAAACCCTAAGCCAGAAACATTTACCTTTTTCGGTAAAGAAGAGCATATAGTTATGCGCAGTAGCGATATAAAGGTGTTCCAGGAAGTCCTCCTCACGGATGTCGGAACCACGGGCACCACGACCTCCCCTGCTTTGGCGGCGATATTCGGAGAGCGGTGTACGCTTCATGTAACCCATATGGGATATGGTAATTACAACAGCTTCGTCGGCAATGGTATCTTCGATCCTGAAATCTTTCGAATTGAGTTCGATACGCGTTTTGCGTTCGTCGCCATATTTCTCTTTAACCTCAAGGAGCTCATTTTTAATGATTTCGAACTGTAAAGTTTCATTGGCAAGCACGTCAAGATAATATGCAATGATTTTCATCAATTCGGCATATTCTTCTTTCAGTTTTTCTCTTTCAAGGCCTGTTAAACGCTGCAAACGCATATCCAGGATTGCTTTAGCCTGTATTTCGCTTAAAGCAAAGCGTTCCATCAGCTTAACCTTTGCTTCCTCAGGTGAAGCAGCTGCCCTGATAATGGCAATTACTTCATCGATGTTATCGAGTGCAATCAGTAAGCCTTCGAGTATATGAGCCCTTTTTTGTGCTTCAGCAAGTTCGAAACGTGTACGCCTCAGTATAACTTCGTGGCGATGGTCGATAAAGTGAGCGATCAGCTGTTTGAGGTTGAGCTGGTAAGGACGACCTTTTACAAGTGCTATGGCATTGGTGCTGAAAGAAGTTTGCAAGCCTGTGTACTGATAAAGTTTATTCAATACTACATTGGAAACTGCATCTTTTTTCAGTTCATAAACAATACGCAGCCCGTTNNAGGTCGGCAGTTTTTTTAATCATTTCTGCCTTGTTCACCTGGTATGGTATAGACGTAACCACAATGGCTTCACGACCTTTTTCGTCAGTTTCGAAACTGGCTTCACCACGCATAACCAATCGGCCACGACCGGTTTCGTATGCTTCACGAACACCTTCGTAACCATAAATAATACCACCGGTAGGAAAATCAGGAGCCTTGATGTGTTTCATCAAATCTTCTATTGAGATTTCCCTGTCATCAATATAAGCAATGCAGCCATTAATTACCTCGGTAAGATTATGAGGAGGAATGTTGGTTGCCATACCAACCGCTATACCGGAGGTACCGTTAATAAGCAACTGTGGTATTTTAGCTGGCAAAACTGTAGGCTCCTCGAGCGTGTCGTCGAAATTCAGCTGAAAATCAACTGTATCTTTTTCAATATCTGCCAACAATTCCTCGGCTAATTTGCGGAGCCTCACCTCGGTATAACGCATAGCAGCCGGGCTATCACCATCAATTGAACCGAAGTTACCTTGTCCGTCGACAAGTGGGTATCTGAGCGACCATTCCTGGGCCATACGAACCATAGCATCGTAAACCGATGAATCGCCGTGGGGATGGTATTTACCAAGCACTTCCCCTACAATACGGGCAGATTTCTTGTAAGATCTGTTTGAGAGCACCCCCAGGTCGAGCATTCCGTATAATACCCTGCGGTGAACTGGTTTTAAACCGTCGCGTACATCGGGCAACGCTCGTGATACAATTACCGACATCGCATAATCGATGTAGGCGCCTTTCATTTGAGTTTCAATATTTACAGGTAGTATTCTTTCCCCGTCCTGAATGTTATCCATTTATTAATCCCTTCATTTATAACGACTTAAGTTATCGTCAATATCTCTACGAAAGTACACTTTTTTTTGATATAAAAAACGCTATTTTTTGCTTTTTCATAATGCTTTTTAACATGAGTTTGTTGATAATATCAAAATACTGGTAATGAATATTTAAGCCTTTAAAACCAAATCATTTGGCAAACTATTTACGAACTTGTATGTTTATATTGTAAATTTGTAAGAAATATCAGGAATAAACAGATTAGTTAAGGAAAGGACTAATAATACATGGAAGCAAAATTTTCGCAAAGAGTAAAAGATGTGTTGTCTTTTAGCCGTGAAGAGGCTATAAGGCTTGGAAATGAATATATTGGCGTTGAACATTTGTTATTGGGAATGATACGTGAAGGCGAAGGACTTGCCATCCGTATATTAAGTTACCTGAATGTGGACATGGCCGAGTTACGGCGAACCATTGAATCGGCCATAGCGAGCCCCGCTAATAATAACAGGGTTAACGATAACCTGCCGCTGGTTAAACAGGCTGAACGCGCGCTGAAGCTCACATATCTGGAAGCCAAACTTTTTAATAGTGAACTCATTGGTACTGAACACTTGCTGCTCGCCATACTGAAGGACGAAGACAACCTGGTGACCCGGTCTATTAAAAAATATAACGTGGATTACGATTTATTTAAAGAAGAAGTAAAATCATACCTCATTTCAGGTGAGGATACAACCCAATCGCAAGGCGATAAAGAAAGATTTTTTGGAGAATCCGGTTCTGATCCAAAGGATGAATTATCCGGAAGTTCGCAGGACGATGACCCGGATGAAGGTGGTGGTATTGAAAACCTGAGAAAGACAGCTGACAGCAAGTCGAAAACACCTGTGCTCGATAACTTTGGGCGTGACTTAACAAAGGCTGCTGAAGAAAACCGGCTCGATCCCATTGTAGGTCGTGAAAAAGAACTGGAGCGCATCTCGCAAATACTTAGCAGGCGTAAGAAAAATAACCCAATCCTGATTGGTGAACCGGGTGTTGGAAAGTCGGCTATTGCTGAAGGACTTGCATTGAGGATTACACAACGAAAAGTGTCGCGTGCACTTTTTAACAAAAGAGTTTACACGCTCGATCTGGCTTCGCTGGTTGCTGGTACCAAATACCGTGGACAGTTTGAGGAAAGAATGAAAGCCGTGTTGAATGAACTGGAGAAAAACCGAGATATCATTCTTTTTATTGACGAAATTCACACCATTGTAGGTGCCGGTAATGCAAGCGGATCTCTCGATGCGAGTAATATGTTTAAACCTGCACTGGCCCGTGGCGAAATACAATGCATTGGCGCTACCACACTTGATGAATACCGTCAGTATATCGAAAAAGACGGTGCCTTGGAGCGCAGGTTTCAGAAAATTCTGGTTGATCCCACATCGCCGGAAGAAACGGTTATCATTCTGAACCAGATCAAAGAAAAATACGAAGATCACCACCTGGTAAAATATACCCCTGAGGCCATAAATGCCTGCGTTACACTAACTAACCGGTATCTGACCGATCGTTGTTTGCCCGACAAAGCCATTGATGCACTTGATGAGTCGGGAGCACGCGTTCATATTTCGAACATGCATGTGCCGGTTGAAATCATTACAACTGAAAGCCTCATAGAGGAAATCAGGCAAAAGAAAATGAAGGCCATAAAAGGCCAGAAATATGAAGAAGCAGCGCGTTACCGCGATGATGAACGCAAAACACAGGCTCAACTCGAAGCCTTAAAACAGAACTGGGAAGAAGATTCGAAAGTGAACCGACAACTGGTTACCGAGGAAAACGTAGCTGAAGTGGTAGCCATGATGACGGGTGTACCTGTACAGCGGATTGCTGAAAATGAAGGTTCGCGGCTCATGAATATGGAACAGGAACTTGGTGGTGCTGTTATCGGGCAGGACGACGCGATTAAAAAAGTGGTGAAAGCCATACGACGAAACCGTGCAGGACTAAAAGATCCGAACAAACCCATTGGTACCTTTATTTTCCTGGGACCTACCGGTGTTGGTAAAACCCACCTGGCGAAAATCCTGGCTCGTTACCTGTTTGATAGTGAAGATGCTTTGATCCGGATTGACATGAGCGAGTACATGGAGAAATTTGCCGTATCGCGTTTGGTAGGTGCACCTCCGGGATATGTTGGTTACGAAGAAGGTGGACAATTGACTGAAAAAGTTCGTCGTCGCCCCTACTCTATCGTTTTGCTCGACGAAATTGAAAAAGCACATCCTGATATTTTCCACCTGTTACTGCAAGTACTCGATGATGGTCAACTCACTGATAGCCTGGGTCGTAAAGTTGATTTCAAGAATACGATTGTAATCATGACTTCAAACATCGGATCGCGACAGCTTAAGGATTTCGGTGCAGGTGTTGGTTTCAGCACAAGTGCCCGTCAATCGCAGAGCTCAACCATAGCATCAAGTGTTATCGAAAACGCCTTGAAAAAATCATTTGCCCCTGAATTCCTGAACAGGATTGATGATATTATTATTTTCGATTCGCTTGAGCGTGAAGATATTCACAAGATTATCGACATTGAACTCTCGAACCTGTTTGCCCGCATTCGCTCTATGGGTTATGAGCCTCGTATCACCGAAAGGGCCAAGGATTACATCCTCGAAAAAGGCTGGGACGAGCAATTTGGAGCCCGCCCGCTGAAGAGAGCTATACAGAAATATGTCGAAGATATGCTTGCTGAAGAGATCATTTTAACGAAACTAGTGGCTGGTGATATCATAAATATAGATTTCAATCCTGAAATTAAGGATATGCAAATCATGGTCGAAAAGCCGGAAAAACCGGCACTGCTGCAGGCAACGAATGAATCGACTGAGTAATACCGGAATATTAAATAAAAAAAGGACGCTGATTTCGGCGTCCTTTTTTTTGCTTAAACATCACGAATATCAAGAGCAGCATCAAACTCTGCCATCCCATTCATTGTAAAACTGATCCAGGTACGCTACCATAAATTCGTGCCGCTTTTCGGCCATTTGCTTTCCGGTTTTGGTATTCATCAGGTCTTTCAGTAAAAGCAGCTTCTCGTAAAAATGGTTCAGAGTTGGTGCAGTACTGTTTTTATATTCTTCTTTGGTAAGTTGCAGGTTTGGTTTTATATCCGGATCATAAATAGCCCTGCCCTTGTAACCCCCGTAATTAAATGTCCGTGCAATGCCAATGGCACCAAGCGCATCGAGCCGGTCGGCATCCTGTATTACATCCAGTTCGGGCGATTTGAACTGCTGCTTTACTTTTCCGCCTTTAAACGAAATGTTGGCAATGATATTCACCACATGATCTATTATATTTTCCTTTATTTCAAGCGATTGCAAAAAGGAACGGGCTCTTGCAGGACCTATTTCCTCATTTCCGTTATGAAATTTCGAATCAGCGATATCGTGCAGCAATGCGCCAAGTTCTACTACCAGCATATCAACTTTCTCTTCGCGGGCAATATGCACTGCTGTTTTCCAGACACGATACACATGCCACCAATCGTGCCCTCCTTCGGCATCATTTAATGAATGCTTTACAAATTCTATTGTTTTGGAAACGATTACCTCAGGGGTCATAATTATAGCTGTATTATAAAATGCCAGTGTTCAGGAATATGAAAGTTTGTTTACAAATAACCCAGGTTATCCGCCAGGAA
>DGQJ01000031.1:0-121 GCA_002389705.1 Bacteroidales bacterium UBA4417 | reverse complement strand
GATCAGGACATAATTTTTATCTCCGCTAATATGTAATTCATTTGCTGTCATCGTTGCTATCGGGCCTGCTGCATTGGCCACATTGTTCGAGCCAATGGAAAAGGCAACATACATTGACATA
>DGQJ01000077.1 GCA_002389705.1 Bacteroidales bacterium UBA4417 | reverse complement strand
GGGTATGTATCGTTCGGATTGATGAGCGATGCCGCTTCGTAAGCATCAATAGCAAGGTCGAAGATTTTGCTGTTGTACAACTTATCGGCTTCGCCCAGGGCTTTGTTATATTCAGCCCTGCGCGCCAGTTCAATCTCTTCGGCTATTTTGGTAACTTCAGTGATGCGCTGCCTGGGATATGCTTCATCGGGCTTAACACCAGCTGCCTTGGTGTATGCTGATTTTGCCCCTGTAAAATCTTTGTCAGCAGCCAGTTTGTCGCCTTCCGAAACATAAGCATTGTACATCCGGTCCATTTCTTCCTTTTGGGCTGCAAGGGCGGCGTTTATCTCAGCTATTTTGGTCTTGGGGTATGTTTCTGCCGGTTTTATTTCCAGGGCTTCCTGGTATGCATTGGTGGCCTCCATCAATTTTTTCGAAGCCAGGTGTGAGTCGCCCAGGGCTACGGCATTTTTATATTTTTCATNNCGGACAGGTTGCTGGCAGTGTACAGTTCGGTAGCCGATTGCATGGCCCTGGAATAATTCTCTTCTTTCTGTTTCAGGGCTGCCAGTATTCCTTCAATTTCGGATAGTTTATCCTTGGGAAGGTTTTCGGCCGGCTTCAGCGCCTGTGCTTTAATGAATGATCCCTTTGCATCTTCATATTTGCCGGTGGTCATCATTTGTGAAGCCTCGGCAATCAATCCCTGGTAATCGTCATCAAGCTTTTTCAGCTCAGCCAGCTTTTGGTTGATGCGTGTAATTTGTTCCTGCGGATATTTTTCATTGGGCTTTATGGTACTTGCTGTTTGATAGGGTTCCAGTGCTTCGCGGTATTTTTCGGTGGTGTAAAATTTATCCCCGTTTGCGATAGCTTGCGCATACCTTTCGTTTTCAGCTTTTATTTTGTCGAGTACCAGTTGTATTTCTGCAATTTTCTGAACCGGTATTTTTTCGGCAGGTATGGTAGCATTTGCTTTTTTGTAAGCAGCCAGGGCATTTTCGTATTCTTTGGCAGCCAGTTGTTTTTCTCCTTCGGCAATGGCAATGGCATAAATTTCCTGACGGGCCTGCAAATCAGCGATCTGTTTTTCAGATTCAGCAATTTTTTCGGCAGGATATTTTTCGGCAGGTTTTAATTCGAGTGCCTTACGGTAATTTGTAATGGCTTCAGTATAATTTGCACTTTCAAAAAGCCGGTCGGCAGCGGTTACATACGACAGGAATTGTTCGTCCTGTTTTTTCTGTTCGGCCAGTAACTGGTTTATTTTATCGATTTGGGTCTTGGGATAAGTTTCAGCAGGTTTCAGGGCCGATGCTGCCTGGTACGATGCAAAGGCTTCGGCATATTTCCGGTTGCCAAAATTCATCTCAGCTTCGGCAATGGTTTGCTTGTAGTTTTCATCAGCCTGGCGCAGGGTATTGATGATATTATCTATTTTAACAACCTGGTCCTTGGGGTATTTCTCATTCTTTTTGAGGCCTGCTGCTTCCGTGTATGCTGTTTTAGCCTGATCGTACTGCTTGCCTGCAAATAACTGGTCGCCACTGGCTACAGCAGCCTTGTAAGCATCATCTGTTTTCTTCTGTTCGGCTTGTATGGCGGTAATTTCGGCAACCTTATCTTTCGGGTATTGCTCACCGGGTTTTATGCCCGATGCTTCATTATAAGCTGCCAGCGCAATCGTGTAGTTGCCCGATGCCAACGCTTTGTCCCCGTTCGAAATGGCCAGCGCGTATTTATCAGAAGTGGCTTTTTGTTTTGCCAGGGCCTGGTTTATCTCAGTTGTTTTGTCTTTGGGATATTTCTCGGTGGGTTTCAACACCAGTGCCTGCTTGTAATAGCTGAGCGCTTCGTCATATTTTTGTTCGCCCATCAATTCATCAGCTTTCGAAATTGTGGCTGCATAGTTCTCCTGCTTTGCCAAACTGCCGGCTATTTGTTTTTCCGATTCTGCAATCTTTTCAGCAGGGTATTTCTCAGTTGGTTTAATTTCCAGTGCTTTTTTGTAATTGCTGATGGCTTCAGTGTAATTTCCGCCGTTAAACGACTTGTCGGCTGAAGCTATCAGTGCCAGGTATGCCGTTTCCTGCTTTTTCTGATCTGCAAGCAACTGGTTGATCTTATCTGTTTGGGCTTTTGGATAGGTTTCGGCCGGCTTCAGGCCCAATGCTTTTTTGTAGGAAACAAGGGCTTCGGAATATTGCTGGCTGTTGAATTTCTGGTCGCCTTCGGCCACAGCCAGGTAGTAGCTTTCGTCGGCTGAACGAAGCCCCTCGAGAATACCGTTAATTTTTGTAACCTGGTCCTTGGGGTATTTTTCATCCTTTTTCAGCGCGGCAGCCTCAGTAAAAGCAATTTTGGCACCATCGTAATCTTTAGTGGCGAACAATTTGTCGCCATTGCTGATGGCTGCTTTATACGCTTCATTTTGTTTCTGGATATCGGCTGAAAGAGCGCTGATTTCCGATATTTTATCTTTTGGATATTGCTCGCCGGGCTTTAATACCGAGGCATCCTTAAACGCCGATAGCGCAACCGGATAATTACCCGAGGCCAATGCCTTTTCACCATTCGCAATGGCCAGCGCATATTTATCGGAGGTAGCTTTTTGTTTTGCAACGATCTGGTTAATCTCTGCGGTTTTGTCTTTGGGGTATTTTTCGGCAGGTTTCAATACCAGGGCTTGCTTGTACTGAGTGAGGGCTTCTTCATATTTTTGTTCGCCCATCAGTTTATCGCCGGCAGTCACGGCGGCAGCATAGTTTTGTTCTTTGTCCCTGGCTGTACTGAGTTTGGTTTGCGCTTCCGCGATGCGCTGTTCCGGGTAAGTTTCGCCGGGTTTCAGTTCCAGGCAACGGGTGTACGCGGCAATCGCTTCCGTGTATTTGAGTGCGGCAAATAATTTGTCGGCCTCGGCAAGCGATTTTTTATAATCGTCGTCAATGGATTTTTGTTGGGCCACAAGCGCTGTAATTTCAGCGATTTTTTCAGAAGGATATTTCGCCGAAGCATCGATATTCAGTGCTTCGCGGTAAGCCAGTAAAGCGGCTTCATATTTCTTTTCTGCTAATGCCTGGTCGCCGTTTTTAATTGCCGTTTCGTAGGCTTGCTTGCCTTGCACCTTTTTATTTTGAAGGGCTTCAATTTCTACAATCCTTGTTTTTGGATAACTTTCGGCCGGTTTTAGTTCCGATGCTGACCTGAACCCGCTGAGCGCGGCGTCCATGTCGTTTGATTTGAAAAAGTTTTCGGCGCTGGCCAGGGCGGCATCATATTTTTGCTGGTCCGACTGTAACTGCGATTCGCCGGTTTTTGTCTTTTCGAGCATTTCTTTTGGGTAGCGGGCTTCAGGTTTTGCTTTTAATGCTTCCTGGTATTTAAGCCGGGCACTGGTAAAATCGCGGCTGATATAATACTGGTCAGCCTGGTCAATGGCTTTTTCGTATGCATCCTGTAGCGCTTTTGCATTACTCGCATAATTGTCGATTTCCTGCAATTTTTGTTTTGCCAAAATGCTCCCAGGCGACAGTTCCAGCGCTTTCTGGTATTCGGCACGGGCTTCGGGGCGTTTTCCCGATTGCATGAGCTTATCACCGGCAGCTATAAGTTTTGCTGTCTGCTCAGCCTTTACCCTGGCTTCTTCCTGTTGTTTCCGGGTAAGGGTAATCTTTTCCTTCACGGCTTTCGATTCGGGTTTCACCGTAAGCGCTTTTTCATACAGCGTCAAGGCTTTGTCAAATTCAGCAGCAGCCAGCGCTTTATCGCCTTCAGCAACAGCACCATCAAAAATTGCCTGGTCGTCAGGATCGGTGTACCGGGTTCGTATTTCAGCCAGCCTGTCCTTGGGAAACTGCGATTCAGGGTCGATCAGCAGCGCTTTCTGGTACTCTGTTTTTGCCTGTGGATAGTTGTTTTGTTTATATAAATTCTCCGCTTTCAGCAAGGTGGTTTCAAAAAGTTGTGCGCGGGTATCGGCATCGAGTAAGGCATTAATTTCAGCTATTTTGCCCGGGGCATATTTTAATTCAGGTTTGGCCAGGGATGCTTTGTTATAGAGAAACAGGGCATTGGCATAGTCTTTTGCAGCCAATGCTTTATCGGCCTCCTGAAGCACGGTGGTGTAAGGTGAAGCGGGTGGTTTAGCCTGGGCGAAACTTTTATTGAAAAGAGCGGGTATGGTTATGATTCCAAATATGATCAGAAACGTATATATAATTAAACCCTTGCGGGGAATGCGATTCTTCATTGAGTAAAGTGGTTAGATGTTTCCCTGAATCCTGATAACGGTTTTTTTGCATTATTATTGGATGAAAACCGCTAAAAGCCGGTATTTTATGATTTTGCTAATGATGGGGATATGATGATCTGCTTGCCGGAAATATTACACAATCCTGCCATCGACCATCATTAGTTTACGGTCGCTCATATCAGCTAGTTCCTGGTTGTGGGTAACGATCACGAAAGTTTGGTTGAATTTTTCGCGCAGGCTGAAAAACAACTTGTGTAGTTCCCGTGCATTAGCCGAATCGAGATTACCCGAAGGTTCATCAGCCAGTATCAGCGCAGGATGATTCATAAGCGCACGGGCAACGGCAACTCGTTGTTGTTCACCACCCGAGAGCTCCGATGGTTTGTGTGAAGCACGGTCAGCTAAATGCAGAAATTCAAGCAATTCCAAAGCCCGGCTGTGAGCTTCCTTTTGCTGGACCCCTGCAATGAATGCGGGAATATACAGGTTTTCAATGGCTGTAAACTCGGGGAGCAGGTGGTGAAACTGGAATACAAATCCTATATTTTTATTCCGGAACGACGAAAGTTTCTTCTCGCTCAATACGGCAATATCCTGGTTGTCGAAAAGGATTGTTCCCGAGCTGGGTTTATCGAGTGTTCCAATGATCTGGAGCAAGGTTGTTTT
>DGQJ01000048.1:2240-6087 GCA_002389705.1 Bacteroidales bacterium UBA4417 | reverse complement strand
TCAATGAGTACTTTTTTGAAACCTTTTTTAAATCGGATGACTCCATTTTTCAACTGAAAATTGGCACTAAAAGCGTTGTTTTAAAAAACCGTAAAGGGGACGTATTGCACACTTATCATTTGAATACAACCTTTAACCCGATTATATTTCCCCCTGCCAATCTGAAATATGGGAATAACACCTTTATGATGGGAAATGTAAGCAGTTCCATCGGCATCGGACTGAAAAAGGACAGATTTCTGTATTATCGCAAAGTTAAACCAATACTACTTGCACATCTGATTGACACCACGCTACAATGTATTGCAATAAGCGATTTTCCGGAAATGTATATAGCAACCGGCAACGCTTATAATGATCACTTACCTTCAGCCTGCATAGGGAACAAGAGTAACATTTGTGTTTCGTTCGGCGCTGATGATAACCTTTCACTTTATCACGACTCAACGCTGCTCATGCGAAAGGCAGTGAAAAGTATTTATATCGACAAATTCAATCCCTATCCGGACGAAAAGCTTTTCGATATGCTCTATCTAAAAAACTATTCAGCCGAAGAACCTAAGTATATTAATGTTATTTACGATCAGTTCGAAAATGTGTACTATCGCATCGTCAAACACCGCCACACCAACCCGCGAGATAAAGGTGCTGAAAATACATGGTCAGTAATAGTTACAGATACCGAATTGAAGATTTTAGGCGAAGTGAAATTCAGTGGCGACTACAAATACGATATTTTTATACCAACCCCACTAGGCATAATAACCGCCAAATGCAATCCAAAACAGGCAGACAAAACAATATTGTCACTCATAAAATTTAAAAGAAATGCAAACTAAAATCTTAGGTCTTGTTTTACTTTGTTCAATTCTGTTGCAATCCTGTACAAGTAAGTACACTGAGCAAACCAGATCATTCCAGCAATATCTCGGCAGCGTTTTCCACGATAAAATTCCTGAAAATCAGCATATTTATTTGTTGATAGCCCAATTCAGGTGCGAAGGATGTGTTGAGCTTACGCTTGATAAGCTAGCCGACAAACTAAGCAAAAATCCAAAAACAGGCGTGTCAATAATTACTTACAATGAAAAACTGATACCTGTTTCTTTATCCAGAAAAGTGGAAGTACTGCTGGATAGAAATTCAGGGTATGAAACTATTCAATCCATTGCTAATATTGCTTTAATCAAAACAGACAAGGGCAAAATACTCACTATAAAAATGATGAATTTAGATGATTCGGATCAGATCATCAAAGAAGAATTCTGATGAAGATTACTTCTATGATCTTCCGCAGGTTCGCGTATGTAATAGCATGCGCCTGTTTGACTGCGAAAGTGGAAATAAAATCATAAATTATTAATGGATTAAAATGAATATATAGTTTTATGAAAACAACTTTCTTACCAATTCTGCTACTTTTCTCCCTGAGCATACAAGCTCAGCCTAGCACACAAGTGTTTATAAACCTTGAGCCGGCAAAAACCATTGCCACATATTCGCTTCACTTCCAGCAGGATTCAACAAACCCATCTTTTATCCGGAAAATTGATATGCTTTTGTTTATAGGCGAAAATATCAGCAAGTTTTTGAGTAAGTCAACCTATATGAATGATACCATTACCCGCAAGTTCAGTAGTTTTGAGCAGGAACAGGCGTATTACCTGAACCCGCAAAGGCCAATGCCAAATTTTATATACCAGATATTTAAAAATTACCCGCAGAGCAAACTAACATACACCGAATATATCCCATCGAATTACTTCAGGTTCGAAGAAGACCTTGACCTGTTTCACTGGCAGCTTACCGGCGATACGGCAACTGTTTGCGGCTACAAATCGCAAAAAGCCACCTGCAATTTTGGCGGCCGCAGCTGGGTAGCCTGGTTTGCACCTGAACTACCTTACACCGACGGACCCTACAAATTTAACGGGCTACCAGGACTGATTGTAAAAGTTGGTGATATCTGCAATCATTATGTCTTCGAATTACTTTCAATCGGTAAACCGGCAAATACAATAATGATTGATATAAAAGATACTGAGTATATGCAAACTACAAAACTTGCCTTTTTTAAGGCACAGGATGCTTTTCGCGAAGATATTGTAAATCGCGCCAGGCAAGCCAGCCCCGACAACGATTCTCAACAAACCCTTATTAAATCTTTCGCATCGCGCAATAACCCGATTGAGTTACTGAGGAAATAGTAATAATGAACCATGATCGGATAAAATCTGATCATGGTGTTCAAATTATAAATACTAATTTCAAAAAAGTATGATGAAATTCATTTGCCTTTGCTTCACACTCTTCTTCGCTTTAAGTTCATCGGCTCAATTCTTTAAACAAAACTTCGTAATCCTCGACCAGGTTAAAATAATTGCCACATATTCACTGCATTATATGGAGGATTCAACCAACCAGGCGCAAATACGAAAATCGGAAATGCTTCTGTTACTGGGTAATAATGTAAGCCAATTTGAATGCAAAGCATTGTATATGAGTGATACCATAATCCGGAAATTGATGACTCAGGAACAGGTGCAGCAACACTTCATGAATCCCCAGAGTCCCCATCCAAGTGCGACTTATCAAATATTTAAAAACTACCCAAATGGGAAACTGACATTTACCCAGCCTATACCGGGTACTAACTTTAAGTATGAAGAGCCGCTTGATATTTTTAATTGGAAATTGACCCAGGAAACGAGTACCATTTGTGGTTACAATGCAAAAAAAGCTACCTGCGATTTCGGAGGGCGCAGTTGGGTGGCCTGGTTTGCACCTGAACTTCCCTACAGCGACGGACCCTATAAATTTAACGGCTTGCCGGGGTTAATTGTGAAGATAGCCGATACCCGCAACCAGTATGTTTTCGAATTACTCTCCATAGGGAAACCGGCTAAAAGCCTTCCGATTGATTTTCTGGATGATAACTATATGGTTACTACCAAACAAGGCTTTTTTAAGGCATATGATGATTTTCGTGCTGATATTATAAACAGGGTGAAAGCAGGCGGAGCCACAAACCAGATGCAGCAAGTTGCAGCTAAGAATATGTCAGAGCGCAATAACCATATTGAGTTGATCAGAAAATAAAAAAATCGTTTAATCCCGCCAGATTTAAATAAATGATAGTCATGAAAAGTGTATTCCTCACAACTGTATTGATTTTTATTACAACAATTTTACATGCCCAGTGGGTGAACCTCAAGTATATAGAAATTGATCAGGCAACCCTGGTTGCAACCTATTCGCTCAACTTTGTACGCGACTCTACAAACCCCTCCGCCAGGAGTAACTCCACATTATTACTTCTTATAGGCTCCAATGTAAGCGAGTTTGTGAACCGGGTAAATTATATGAACGACACTGCTATAAGAAGGTTTACCACTGCTGACCAGGTAATAAGTTTTATTAATGATCCAAATGCAAAACACCCAAATGTGTTGTATCGCATTTATAAAAACTACCCGAAAGGCAAGCTTACGTTTACCGATCATATTCCATCGGAAACCTACCGCTACGAAGAAGAACTCGATATTTTTAACTGGCAGCTTACAGGTGATACAGCAACGCTTTGCGGGTATAAATCGCAGAAAGCTACCTGCGATTTTGGCGGCCGCGGCTGGGTGGCCTGGTTTGCGCCCGAACTGCCTTACAGCGATGGCCCCTATAAATTTAACGGCCTGCCCGGCCTGATTGTAAAGGTTGGTGATACCCGTGATCATTACGTTTTCGAATTATTATCATTAAAAAAAATTGTGCCTGGTGTAATGATTGAAATGGAAGATAAAGACTACGTAAAAACTACCAAGTTCGGTTTTTTCAAAGCCTGGGATTCATT
>DGQJ01000048.1:0-2191 GCA_002389705.1 Bacteroidales bacterium UBA4417 | reverse complement strand
AGCTTCTCATCGCTGCGCGGACAGGTAATTATTGGCGGGCGGGTAACCAGCCTGGGCGGCGAAGCCCTGGCCCGGATCAATATAATGGTTTACCTGCCCGACGACCGCTCGCTGATTGCTTTCGCCCTGAGCGACGAAAAAGGCAATTTTAAAACCAGCGTTAACGCGCCCACCGACAGCCTGATAGTGAAAGTAAGCTCCATCAATTACAAAAACGAAAGCAGGCGGGTAGCCAATGTTTCGCAGCAGCTGGTGTTTAAACTGGCGGTTGATGTAAAAGAACTGGAAGGCATAAAGGTAATAGCGCCGGCCATTGAGAAACACGGCGACACGCTGAGTTATTTTGTTAAATCCTTTGCCCACAACGAGGACAGGGCCATTGAAGATGTACTGAAACGTATGCCGGGGATTGAAGTTGAAACCAGCGGGCAGATCCTGTACCAGGGCATGCCTATTAATAAATTTTACGTTGAAGGCCTCGACCTGATGGAAAGCCGTTATACGCTGGTGAGCAAAAACCTGCCCAAAGGTTCGGTTACCACGGTGGAAATACTCGAAAACCACCAGCCAATGCGCATGCTGCAGGATAAGGTGGTTTCGCAGCAGGCCGCGCTGAACCTGAAAATCAAAAAGGGCGTATCCACCACCGGAACCGCCAGCCTGGCCGCGGGCATGAGCCCTTTCCTGTGGGATGTAAACATTACGCCCATGACGTTTACCAAAAGTTTCCAGGTGCTTAGCTCGCTGCAAAGCAACAACACGGGCAACGATGTTTCTACACAGTTGCATGAACTTACCTACGACGAAATTACCCGGGCCGGCGATCGCCCTGCAGAAAAAATCAATATGCTGAATGTACTTACCGCCTCGCCCCCCGAAATCAGCAGCAGCAGGTACCTCGACAACCAGATTGTACTGATGAATTTTAACATGCTGCAAAGCCTGGGCTCAGAGGTAAAAATGCGCTCAAATATTTATTTCACTTACGATGAGCAACAATCGAACACCAGCATGATTCGCACCATGTACACTCCCACGGATACGCTGCAGTTCACGGAACAATTCGATAACCAGCTGACCAACAAAAACCTGTATGCCAAGTTTAACATTAACCGCAATGTAAAAAAGAACTACCTGAACAACGATATAAAAATACAGTCGGGCTGGGATACCCAGGGCGGCACGGTTACTACCGGTGGCAGCCAGGTAGTGCAGGCATTGCATAACCCGCTTCAAAGTTTCTCGAATGAGCTTAAATCGTTCAACCCCATCGGGAAGCATATCTGGCAGATACAGTCGTATTTTTTGTACGACCAGCACCCGCACAACCTGGCCGTGCGGCCGGGGCAATTTGAGGCCCAGTTGAACGACAGTGTGCCTTACAACCTGGTAACACAAAAAACAGATGTAAAACGCNNCAACAGCAACTGCTGAGCCGGATAAAAGTGAATACGAACCATACAGAAACCGAAATGGATTCGGCTTATGCTAACGATATAAAAAACAACCATTTACAGGCTTACCTGCTTACGGATATAGAATACAAAACCCGAAAATTTACTTTTTACGGCAACCTTTCGCTCAACACGCACAAGCTGGAAGTTACCGATNNACCCGAATACAACCAGCATCTTACGCGCTTCCTGGCCGACAACAGCCTGTCGGTTGAATACCGTATTACCGGTTTCTGGCGTGCACATGCCTCGTGGGGATACAACGAACGCATAAGCGACTTTAACGAGATGTACAGCGGCTATATCATGAAAAACTACCGTAACCTGAGCCAGAACCTGGTGCCGGTTTCGACCACACGCACACAGGTTGTTTCGTCGCGTATTGAATACCGCAACCAGATTATCTCATTTTTCAATATTCTCAGCTACTCTTATTCAGTAAACCACCTGGCCAGCACCAGCAGCAGCATTATAAATGACGACGGATCGGCCATAGTAACCAGCCAGGACATGCCACAAACCTCGGCTTCACACTTTGTGCAGGCATACACGAGCAAGTTTTTTTCGTCCGCCAAAACCACGCTCAGCCTGCGGGTACACTATATGCAGCAAAAAGGAACCTCGGTAGTAAATGCTGAAACATTTAACACCTGTAATAAAGTGGTGCTCATAAAACCTGATATTTCGGTACACATTACGCCCTGGATGAACCTCGATTATAACCTCGATGCCAGCAC
>DGQJ01000386.1 GCA_002389705.1 Bacteroidales bacterium UBA4417 | reverse complement strand
AGGTGCTGAAAAATGTCATTCAAAACTTCAGCTAAGTCCTCATCTGCCTTGAGCAATTCAGCTATTTCGAGCGGCAAGAGCCATTCCCCGGGATAGTATTGCTTAATCGCACGCCAAATGTCAGAAAGTTTCACCACGTTCATTCTGTTTTCTCGCGTCATCCTTACTTCCTGGTACAGGCTATGCAGTCTTTTTGTTTCTTCGTCGTGGTACAGGTGATGCGTTTTTTCTACGGGTGCCGGATATTGCAGTCCGAAGGCATCCGGGTCGGCAGGTCCGGCGTAGGCCGAAATAATCCGGCTGCCAACAGCCATATCGTAAGTACCCCAAGCGGGGCTAAACAATTCCTTTCCCAGGTAAGTAACCGTGCAGTTGCTAAATGTGAAAAATAAGGTGTTACCCTGCCTCCGGGTAATTTTTTCGAGGTATCCTTCAACCTGCACGCCGGTGTTGTATTCGAGCAAAATCGTTTTCCCGGTTTCAATACCCTGGCTTGCTAATTCGCCTTCACTCATCGTTTCAGGTTTTCCGTTAAAATCTTTCAACATCCCGACAGGCGAACCAAATCCATCCTTGTGATAGTCAACCCCATGCCCATCAAGCTGGCGATCGTCGCAAGCAAGCATCGAAGGACCATCGAAACCGATATAGGCAGGTTCATCCCCATCCCATAACGCCCTTGTTAATTTGCCCGAAACCTGTAAACCTGAGCTATACACCACCGTGCACACCGATCCCGAGTTCAGGGCTTTTTTCAATCCTTCGGATCCGCCTCGGCGCAACGCCATTGTTTCCAGGTATTCATTCAACACGGTATTCAGATACCTGAAATCGGGCGTTACAAAAAGCTGCGGTTGTTGCCGGGTAATATCGAATGAAAAGTTTTTTGCATCCAGCGAATAAGGAAGCTTTTTTACCTGAGGTTTCAGGCAATTATGGCTTTCGCCGATGGAAGAGAGCAATCCGGCACCATAAATTTTCGGATTTTCCGGTATGCCTATCAAGCCGTACTCCACCGTCCACCAATGCAGGTTCCGCAGTTGGGCCATTTCGGATGGAACTATTTGCTGTCCAGATATTTTATCAAGATCGGCTTCGGCATCTTCAATTGCTTTTGGAGTTGTATACGGGTCGGCCTTCAGGATGGAAAGATGCCGGATGGCTTCATACACCTGGGCATCGTATACCGATGAAAATGCACGCGTACCTGCCTTGCCAAAATCGCGAAGATATGCTGAGTATTCATGGTCAGCAATAATGGGAGCATGACCGGCTGCCTCGTGGATAATGTCGGGAGCCGGTGTGTACAAAACCTGGTCTACGGGCCTGATGTCGGCAGCAATCACAAGCACATTGTACGCCTGGAATTCCATAAAAGCTGACGGGGGAATAAATCCATCCACAGCTACGGCTGCCCAGCCAATTTCCTTTAAAATCCGGTTCATTCCGTACATTTCAGGAATACGGTCGATGCTGATGCCGGTCCGTTTTAAACCATCGATGTACGAATGATGAGCCACATCCGGCAAATACCTGACATTCTGCCTCATCACATATCGCCACACAGCATGATCCTGAGGTGTATACTGGTTATAAGGCTGGTCTATCACCAGGTTGAGCAGGTGGCGGGGAAGCTTATCGAGCACTTCGTTACTTTCCATATCAGGATTTGTATCTCAAACAAAACAACTACTTTTGAAAACTGTTTGCGAAACTGCCGACAAAAGATATGCTTTTCCTTTCATATTAACACCTTTGAATTTGAATCCACCCATGATATATGTCGCACTCCCGGCCATGAATGAAATGGAGCGGCTGCCCATGCTGATCAGGGCGATTTTGAACCAGTCGGAGATCAATTTCCGCCTGGTTGTATGCGTTAACCAGCCGGATAGCTGGTGGAACGAACCAGCGCATATTTCGGTTTGCGAAGAGAACCAGCTCACTATCAGTTACCTGAAATCGCTGGAGGATGGTAGGATTGAAATTATCGATCGTTCATCGCCGGGCAAGGGATGGCCCCCGAAAAGCCATGGTATTGGGTTTGCGCGTAAATTCCTGATGGATTACATTTCGAAACTTGCCCAACCCCACGACATAATTATCAGCATGGATGCCGATACCGTTTTCAGCAACGAATATTTTGCTTCGGTTGCCGAAAACCTGCGCATAAATCCGGCAGCTTCGGCAGTTTCAATTCCCTACTATCACAGGCTTACCTATAACGAAGACCTGGATCGGGCCATGCTCCGCTACGAAATCTACATGCGGGCGTTTGCCATCAATATGTGGCGGATCCGCAGCCCGTACTGCTTTACCGCTTTAGGGTCGGCCATTGCTTTACCGGTTTGGGCCTACAGGGCCGTTGGAGGCATAACACCAAAAATGAGCGGGGAAGACTTTTACTTCCTGCAGAAAATTGTAAAAACCGGCAGGCTGCTGCATTGGAATTCGGAAATTGTGTACCCGGCTGCCAGGCTCTCCGACAGGGTGTTTTTCGGAACTGGTCCGGCACTGATCAAAGGAATATCGGGCGACTGGAACAGTTACCCGGTGTATCACCACAGCCTTTTCAACAGGGTTGCGGAAACTTACAAACTTTTTCCTGCCCTGTTTACCAGGAATACAGAAACCCCGCTTGATCCGTTTTTAATCCGCAAATTCGGGGAACTACCCTGGAACAGCCTGCGCAATAATTTTAAAACCAGGGAACATTTTATAAGGGCCTGCCACGAAAAGCTGGATGGGTTACGGATTCTTCAGTTTCTAAAGGAGAGCCAGCCACCCGACGAACAGGTAAGTGAAAAAGCATTAAGCGAACTTTTACAACTCTACCACAAACAATTTCCGGAACTGATTTCAGATGTGAACCCGGGAATCAGTTTTTCAGGCTCATCAGTGGCTGACCTGGACTATACCCGCGATGTACTCTTCGAAATTGAGATGAACTACCGCAAAATCCACTGGAACGATTTTACAGGCTTAACCACGATGTATAATTAATATAATTTGCCATATGATTTTTGGGCAAATTAAACCTAAGGTCAAGGTTAATTTCACAACCGTACTTTGATTCCATGACTTATTCTAACTTTGCCCGATAAAAGAAATGTAAAGATGAGTTCAACAATCAATACTACCGATACTTTTGTACATGAAATGAATACCTGGCATGGCAGTGTGCTTGGGTTAAAAACTGTTGAAGCGTTGCGTCGCAACCGTTTCGACGCTGCTTTTTTCGAAACCCGCGAAGAGGCTGCAGATGCTGTGCTACAATTTATTAAACCAGGCATGCAGGTGGCTTTCGGCGGATCGCAAACCGCTAAGCAACTGGAACTTCAGCAGCGG
>DGQJ01000278.1 GCA_002389705.1 Bacteroidales bacterium UBA4417 | reverse complement strand
ACAATAAGCGTGGCAGATATCTCTTTGTATTTGCCCATGGCTATTTTTATGAGTGTCCAGCTGAGGAAGCCCCAGATGATGCCCTGTGTAATTGAAAAGGTAAACGGGATCAACACCATAGCCAGGAAAGCCGGTATGGCATCATCCATGGTTACCCAGTTAATTTTCAGAACAGGTTTCAACATAAACACACCCACCAATATCAGAGCAGGGGCTGTAGCAATCATCGGAACGATAGAGAGCAATGGCGACAGGAACATGAAAGGAATAAACAGCAAGCCGGCAACCAGGGCAGTTAATCCGGTACGACCGCCTTGCTGCACGCCGGCAGCAGATTCAATATAGGCCGTACCTGACGATGTACCTAAAACGCCTGCCAAACCTGTAGCAATGGCATCAACTATAAGCGACTGCTTGATGTTGCGTGGTTCGCCGTCTTTATCCATGAGGTTGGCAGCTTCGGCAACACCTACAAAGGTTGAAAGGCTATCGAACATATCCGTGAACAAAATGGCGAAGGTTACCGGGAAAATAGCCCATTTTAACGAGCCTACCAGGTCGAGTTTTCCAATGAGGCTGAAATCGGGAGCAGCAAAAACGCCCTTCCACGAAACCAGTGTAGGCACGCCCATATTTACAGCCGAAGCATCGCCGTAAAAGCGGCCGATAGGAATAGCCAGGATGGTGGTAATAACAATCCCGATAATCAGTGAGCCTTTAATGTTTTTAGCTACCAGTATGGAAGTAATAATAAGGCCAATAATAAAAGTAACCGCTATCATATCGAGCTGGGCCATTCCCAATACCGGAGTTCCTTTTGAAACAATAAACTTGGCATCGGCAAAACCGATAAGGGTAATAAAAAGTCCGATACCGGCAGCTACGGCATACCTTATTTGCTTAGGAATAGATTTTACAATGAGCGTACGTACATTGAAAACTGACAACAACAAGAAGAACACCCCCGCCCAGAAAACAGCTCCGAGTGCAGTTTCAACTGGTACTTTCATACCAATTACTACGGCGAATGTAAAAAAGGCATTTAACCCCATGCCGGGCGCAACCAGGATAGGGTTGTTGGCATAAACCCCCATAAGTATGGTACAAAATGCACTCAGAACAACGGTGGCTGTGAGCACCGCATTAAAAGGCAGGCCTGTTGCGCTGATTATAGCCGGGTTAACAACTATGATATACATGGCTGTAACAAAAGTGGTAATTCCAGCAATGACCTCAGTACGGATGTTGGTATTATTAACCTTCAGGCCAAAATACCGGTTTAAAGTTTCTGTCATCTGTTTGTAGGTTTAGGGTTTATTTGAAATTCCATTTGGCAGCCAGGGTCGGATTAACCATAAATCCTTTGTTGCCCGAAAAGTTTGAACTGATTTCAATTTCAGAACCTAATGAAAGGTTATCGTTTACATTATACCATATCTGGGGCTCGGTAAGGAAAACATATTTTGTATCCGAAGCAACGTCGTTATCATCGAAAACAGTGTTGTCTTCGCGCCAGAAATCAGCAAATCCAGTAAAAGAAACTTTGCGGTTCAGCATATGCATGAACCATACCGTTGTAAGCTGGAAAGAAGCATCATTTTTATCTTTTATATACTTATACAATACCTGAAAAGTAATACCGCGGGTAAAATCAGCATTATGCAGGTTGTAATCGATACCGGCAAGCCAGGCATCATTAATAGGAAAGGCGCCATAACCAGCCGAGCCGGCACTGTACTGACCGAAACCTCCGTTATATTCAATATGGGCAGCAAAAGGGCTTTTACCGATATTGAATGCGCGCGCAATTTCCCAATATGCAAGACTGACAGTTTTTCCATTATCAGCGTCATAATTCATGTCAACAAAGAAGAAAGTGCTTCCCCATTTGTCGGGTTTAAACATTTCGACGGTTGAGGTAACATACTTCCGGTCTTTACCAAAATCGTAATGAACCTGTAGATTCTGCGCTTTTAACGAAGCGACTGCAAACAACACAAGAAGGATGGCAACTGTTTTTTTCATAAGTTGTAGATGGTTAGTGAATAATAAATTGAGTGGAAGGATTTGCAAAAATACAACCGACATAGCCGGATGCAAGAAATGTTAATAACTGATAATAAAAAACCCATCCGAAAGGGATGGGTTATCATGTTTTAGGTGTTTTACCTAATAAGCGTTATAAGTAATACCGAAATATTCCAAACTTCCGCGGCGGGTGTACAGCATGCTCCCGGAAGCGTTCGGATGAAATACCTGGCAGAATACCTTGCAACCTATTTATTAAGCTTCAACCAGCGCTTTGTATTGCTCGGCGTTCAGTAAACCGGCCAGTTTGGATGTATCGGTAATGTTAACTTTAACAATCCATCCGGCATTATACGGATCTTTGTTTATCAGTTCCGGCTCATCGTTCAGTGCTTCGTTAAACTCAGTAACTTCGGCATCAACAGGAAGGAACAGGTCCGAAACGGTTTTCACAGCTTCGATGGTTCCAAAAGTATCGCCTTCGGCCAGGGTTTCACCAACTGAGGTTACATCAACAAACACGATGTCGCCTAACTGGTGTTGTGCAAAATCGGTAACACCT
>DGQJ01000207.1 GCA_002389705.1 Bacteroidales bacterium UBA4417 | reverse complement strand
GGCAAGAAGGGATTTTTTATCCACAGATTACACAGATACTTTATCCACAAATGGCACAAATAGTTCAAAAATGATTTATCCACGGATTCCACAGATTACACTGATTATTTATCCACAAATAGCGCTAATAAATCACAAATGGACACTAATTATTTGTGCGTATTTGTGCTCTTATTTGTGAAAATTTGTGTTCGCATCTGTGAAAATCTGTGTTTAATCCGTGAAAATCTGTGGATATATTTTTGAAAATCTGTAGTCTGATTCGTGCGTATTTGTGTCCTGATTTGTGAAAATTTGTGGATATATTTATGGAAATCAGTGGATATCGGAGAATGTCTTTTTTCAGATAGGCAACGGCAAAACGATCAGCGATCCCAGCATCACCTGCGCCAGGTAAGAGCTCTCATTATAAATGCAGCCTGAGGGTGTAAAAGTCATTTCGCCCAGGTAAGCTTTCCCGTTAATATCGTAGAAGTCCATACGCACAAAGGGGAAGGGCGCCGACAGGGCCTCTGCAGCCTCAATCATCTCGTGGAAGGCAGCCGGCTTAAGCATTGCCGGATCGGTATTTCGACCGGTATTGTCGTCGATATAAGGAAGCCGGTTTTTCCACTCCAGGTCGTAAAATTCGTATTTATCGGTATGCCCGTTTACATCCCTGTCGCGGGCCACCATCACACAGTGAGCCTTGCCCGAGAAACAATATACCTTATAGTCGGTGGGTTGTTTGCCCGAGTTATCATCGAGAAACTGCTCGCAGATAATGCGGGGTTTCATATCTTTATAATGCAGTTCGCAGGCGTTATGGCTATAGTCGGTTTTAAGCCATTGGTCGAGTTTATGCCTGGCCTGGCTGATGTCGAGTTCAGCTTTGTTGAGGCAGATAATATTAAAGCCGCTGCCATGGGTGCATTTGAGTACAAATTTTGACGGCAGCGACGAAAAATCAATTTCACTGCTCTGATTATATACACCCAGCAATTTGGGGAGCATATGCCCGAAGCCGTGTTCCTCAGCATAGGAACGCATCGCAAATTTATCGCCGCACTGCGTTTTGAGTGGGTGCCTCCAAAAAAGGTTAAGCCAAACCAGTTTATCGTTGAATAAAACCGGGTTTTTCAGATCGAGGCTTCGGTTGAAGAATTTTTTATACCTGTATTTCGAAAATAATACCGGCGATTTAAGTAACAGCATTTTTTCGAATTGATTGACCAGGCTGCTGCGTTTAACATAATAATACCTGGGCAGTCCACTCTTTTTTACCAGGGTTTTAACAGTTCTTAAAGTTTCCATAATGTAATTCAGCGGTTATAATAGGGAATAGTCGAACTTGATTGATGAGCAAGGTTAGTTTATAGTTAACGATATTGCATTTATAATGAAGCAGTTGTTATAGTGTCCGGGAAGTGTAATATTATTTTATTTTCCAGGAAATGGTTGATGTTTTTATTTGTTTTAGTAGGGAACATTTTGTTAGCCAGGGTATAAAACATTTTGATATTTTTTGTTTTGTACGTACAAAACTCAATAGTGAAGGTCAGCTTTTGTTCGATTTAAAAATGGTTGGTTACTTATGCAAAAATAGGCAATGTGATTTGCCTTTTTATATACTGTTGATAAAAAAATATGAAAAAAGCAGAAAATTTTAATCCTGCAAATCATACTGCCCCGAAACCTGGCCTGGCGAATTTAAAAGTGTATTTTTAAAGCGTAATGTGTTGAATATAATTTATGTATGAGAAAACCTTATGAAAGAAAGGGTGGGCTCATGCTGCCTGTACTGGTAAAGGGATAGTTTATTAGCAGATACCCTGACAACTTAAGCCACAGGAGCAGGTAAAGTAATCAGTGAACCCCATGTGTTTTGTGCAACATCAGTAAGGCCCGGGCTCATGCAGCCGGCCGGGGTAAAAGTCATTTCGCCCAGCATGGCCTTACCGTGTATGTCGTACAAATCCATCCGCACAAAAGGGAAGGGTTTCGACAGGGTTTCGGCTATTTCGATCATTTCCTGCAAGGCTGCAGGTTTTGGTGTCAGCCTCTCGGAATTAAGCGAAGATTTATAATACGGTAATTTGTTCCAGTTCAGATCGTAAAAATCGTATTTGTCGGTATGTCCTTCCAGGTCGCGGTCGGTGGCAACCAGCACGCAAAAAGCCTTGCCGTTAAAACAGAAAAATTTAAAGTCGGTGGGTTGTTTGCCCGACAGGCCTTCGAGAAATTCCTCACATATAATACGGGGCGTCATGGCAGCATAGTGAAGTTCGCCGGCATTTTTGCTGTAATCGGTTTTAAGCCAGGTGTCGAGCAACTGCGTTGCCCGTGCCGTATCGAAATGGTTTTTATTGGTACAAATGATGTTGAAACCGCAACCGTGGGTGCATTTTAACACGAATTTCTGTGGTAATGCTGCAAAATCAATTTCACTGCTTTTATTGTAAACGCCAAACAGTTCGGGGAGTATGTTATTATAGCCATGTTTTTGCACGTACGCCCGCATCGTATATTTATCACCGCATTCAGCTTTCAGGGGGTGCTTCCAGTAGAGATTCAGCCAGATCAGTTTTTCGCTGTATGTGGTGGGTAGCAAAAGATTTAGTTTGCGGTTAAAAAGCTTCCTGTACCTGAATTTCGAAAATTGAACCGGGGATAGATGCAACAGCAAATCTTCGTACTTCAACCGGACTTTGTTTGCCAGGGCATAGTATTTTTGAGTTACACCTGATTTCAGGTAAGTATTCCTGATTATTTTTTTCATGGGCCGGGATTCTGGTAAAACAATAATTGCTGAAACCGAAGTATCGCTCACACGTGTATACAGTGTATCCGCTGTATAGGCAGCAGGAGTGTAAATGAGATTAAAATGTACCTGAGTGCTGCAGAGCGTTTAAAGTATGGAAATCGTAACCGGGGGGTAATCCACAAATGAAATTGGTAAGTTGTATAACTTCTGCCGGTAAAATGGAATCCGAAGTATATAAACAGGAAAGGCTACTTATAGTTTAACATATATGTCCAAAAGATGAACTTATCCACAAATGG